>JBFHIN010000151.1:0-5266 GCA_041596415.1 Crocinitomicaceae bacterium
ATTTTTGGACGTGACGGTGCTAAAAATTTGGCTGAAGGCATGAATGTTCCATTTCTGGGACACATACCATTAGTTCAAAGTGTCCGCGAGGCCGGGGATATGGGTAGACCTGCTGTTTTTCAAGAAAATACACCGATTGCTACGGCATTTGAGGAATTAGTTCGTAATTTTGTACTCAACGTAGATAAAGCTCAAAAAAGCAAATCTGTAAAGGTTAATTCATGAAATTAAATAAGGTAGAGATTGAAGAGAAGGTAAAGGAAGCTTTAGAACAGCTTAGACCCTTTTTAAATGCAGACGGAGGAGACATGGAATTCATTGAAATAACTGACGATGCAATTGTTAAAGTAAGATTGCTTGGTGCATGCAGTGATTGTTCAATGAGTATTATGACATTGAAGGCCGGACTTGAAGAAGCCGTTAAAAAAGCTGCTCCCGAAGTTAAAGCTGTAGAAGCGATCAATCTTCCTGCAATGGTTTAAAACATACATTTTTAAAATAAAAAAAGGCGGTTTCTTAACCGCCTTTTTCATTTACTTTATTTTATTTTGCCTCGTTGTACCTTCTAGCAACCTCATCCCAGTTCAATACATTAAAAAATGCATTGATGTAATCTGCTCTTCGGTTTTGGTACAATAGATAATAAGCATGTTCCCAAACATCCAAACCTAAAATAGGTGTTCCTCCACAACCTTCTCCCATTATTGGATTATCTTGATTCGGTGTTGAACAGATTTCTAATTTACCATCTACAACACAAAGCCAAGCCCATCCTGAACCAAAACGAGTGGCAGCTGCTTTTGAAAACTCTTCCTTAAAGTTGTCAAACGATCCAAATTTCGTATCAATTGCTGCTGCAAGATCACCTGTCGGTTGTCCCCCACCACTTGGACTCATTACCGTCCAAAACAAATTGTGGTTGTAATATCCTCCCCCGTTATTTCTAACAGCTGGTTTATCCTTTCCCTGCTTTAAGATCTCTTCGATCGACTTATTTGCCAGATCAGTTCCTTCAATTGCCGCATTTAAATTATTAGTATAACCTGCATGGTGCTTACTATGGTGAATTTCCATGGTTCGTGCATCAATGTTAGGTTCTAAGGCGTCGTACGCATAAGGTAATTTTGGTAGTTCAAATGCCATCTTTTTTTTATTTAAAGTGATTAATAATTCAATATACCCAAATTTAATAAAATAGTGGCCAGAAAAAATTAATTTACTGTATTCCTTAGGTAAAAATGAAGTACAATAAATTTAGACAATTCAAGTAAAATTGTAACTTTGGCCACACTAAAAAGTTAACCATGAAATTACTACTTACCATGTTTATGGCCTTCATTGCCAGTGCATCGTTTACGCAGATCTGTACGATCGATTACACCCAAACACAAGTTGGTATTTATCCGGACACCTTACCCGTTGGTTATGTTGGCCAGCCCTATAGTGCGGATGTCACCTTCAAAATGCCAACTGACACAATGGGTTATAATTTTACAAACTTTAAAATTTTGTCTGTTTCTCTTCCTGTTGGATTGAACTGGCAATGTAATAACTCTTCGAATAACTGTAATTACAACCCACAGGTAAACCAATACGGTTGCGTTCATATTGGTGGCACACCATTACTTCCTGGGCAATATAACGTAGATGTAACGGTAATTGCAGATTTAACTGTATTACAAGGTTATCCTTTCACATTCCAAATCTATTTGGAAATCTTACCCAACAATACTTCAACAACAAATGACGGTTTTTCAATGGTTGGAGCTTCAGGATGTTCGCCAATCACGGTTTCTTTTGCCAACAATAATCCGGGACTTTTGGCATACGAATGGAATTTTGGTAACGGCAACACATCAACCGTGGAGAATCCTGTACCACAGGTATATACAACACCTGGAGACTACATTGTTCAGTATAAAGCATTTGATAATTTAAATGTTGTTAACGTTTACACACTAACGAATTTGTCCATTCTTTCTATGAGCAACTATGGTGGTGGATTTCCTTCCTTTGAAACGGCAGATCCTTATTTTAAATTGAAAGAAAATGGTACCGTAATCTATCAGTCGACTATTATTCAAGATCAAAATCCTCCTGTAAGCTGGCCTGTAAGCATAGTACTCAACCCTGCAAACACCTACGTTTTCGAAATTTGGGAAGCAGACGAAACTGTTGGAGAAGTCCTTTTTGGTGCTGATGATTACATGGGTAATCATACGCTTTCTTTAAATGGTTGTAGTGGCTGTACAGCAGGTACATCCTCAATTTCTTACACGGTAACTAATCAAGTGATCAACCCGACACCTTTGGTTGTTTCTCAAGATACTATACATGTTTACGGATATCCTAGCACTCCGAATATTGCATTTGACAGCCCAACCTCTACAGTTTCAACTATTGATCAAGGATATAATTATCAATGGTATTTCAATGGAAGTCCGATTGCCAATGCAACAAACACGAGCTATGTAGTGAATCAATCAGGCATTTATCATGTAATTGCCATCAACAATAATGGCTGTGTAAGTTTTTCTGATACCATTACAGGAGTATACTGTGATCCGGCTATTGCTCCCGGAATTGCAATGGGTGGTAACAATTTGTTAATTGCTACCAACGTTCCAAATTCGTACAACATTCAATGGTTGTTTAATAATTTCCCTATTAACGGACAGACAAATGACACAATTGCAGCCTTACTTCAAGGTCAATATTCGGTTGAAATAACCGATGCATTTGGATGTGTTCATAGTTCGTCCATGTACACTGTTTCTGCTTCATTGGATGAAATGCAAGCCAATCACTGGTCGGTGTATCCAAACCCGAGCAATGGAGATATTAATGTAACACTCTCGAATCAACTTACTGCATCAAACATAACATTGGTTGATCTTTATGGGCATGAATTGAAGACATGGGAAATAGACGGACAGTCGAAGATCCAGCTCGACTTAAAAGATCAAAATGCCGGAATTTATTTTCTCAGAATAAGTGGTCAAGGAATTCAAAGTACAAAACGAATCATCATAAGGTAGATAAAAGGAGCGATTGGATCGCTCCTTTTTATTTCTGTTTGTACTTGTTCTTATACTTAAGATAAAGTTCCTGTTGAAAATTGCCGGTGGAAAAATCTAGACCGTTTATAATAATATTTGTAATCTGGTTTGTTCGCATATCCAATGCACTTCCTTCGGATACAAATAAGGTGGCCGACTTTCCTTCTTCGATACTACCGTATAATTTATCAATTCCCATAATTTCACAAGGCGATAAAGAAATGCTTCGCAAAGCCTCTTCGGGTGTTAATCCGTACGCCATAGCTGTTCCGGCCAGAAAAGGAATGTTTCGGGCATTCATTGCTTCCATACTACCTTCGTTTTGAATGCAAAACAAAACGCCCCCTTCGTGCAAAAGATACGGTAAACGATAAGGCATGTCAATGGGATCATCTTCATTTTCAGGTAATGAATGTGGACGAACCAACATGACCGGTATTTTAGAATCCTTAAGTCTACGGATGATCAGATGACTGTCATATCCCCCAACAATTACAGGAAAAGGCAAGTCAAAATGTTTAGCAAATTCTATAACGTCCAACAGTTGTTGTATCTCATTGGCATGAATATAAACTCTTTTATTGCCTTTAAAACAATCCATCATTGCGTTCAAGCGGATATCATTCTGATCTTTCGCTTTCAAATCGCTGTAGGCTCTTGCCATTTCAAAGAATTCGTATATCGTTGATTTTGCTTCCTCATATTTCTCATTTCGCTTCTTAACGGAAACTTCTTCCCACGGCTTACCTCCTTGCATCGATTCGGGCCAATTCAAATGGATACCGTCATCTTTCTTGAGCGTAGCATCTTCCCAGTTCCACCCATCTGTTGCCATAATTGATGATGTTCCTGAAATTACGCCTCCTCGTGGAGTAGTTTGAGTGATCAAGACGCCATTCGTTTTTACCGTAGAAATTACCTTTGATTCAACATTGTAAGCTATCTGAGCACGAATATGTGGATTAAATGTGCCTACTTCATCAAAATCCCTCGTTGCACGAATAGCATCAATCTCAGTTAAGCCGAGTGTCGAATTGGCAGCAACAAAACCAGGATATACATGTTTCCCTTTAAGATCTATGATAGTATCCCAATCCGATGTTTTGTAAGAGTAAGCCAATGCATTACGCACCAATTTAATCGTACCATTTTCAATACCGATCAACGCACTTTCCATCGTTTGTCCATTACCCACATGCAGATAGCCATTGATCAATAACATCTTGTTCTGCGCGTGTACCCCAAAAAAGGGAAACAGTAGTAATATTAACAGTTTTAACTTCATAATTCTTAGTGATTATTTTCTTCCGTCGATCCTTCCTCACCCAATGTGTCACAATGAAAATGTCTTGGCTTTTTCTTGAAGAATGGTTTACTTACTTCACCCTTTTCATTAGATGCCAACATTTTGGAGATTATTCGGGCTCGCTCTTCAGCATTTTTAATTCTCATAAGTTGATCGCGCTGATAATCGTAAATAACGGTACCGTCAATGATCGTCATTTCGACCTTCGCATCAATACTTAAGGGGTTTGTTGTCCAAAGCACAAGATCGGCATCCTTGCCTTCTTTGACACTTCCCATTCTATCATCCAAATGCAATAATTTTGCAGGATTCAAAGTCACCATTTTCCAGGCTTCCTCTTCACTCATGCCACCATATTTCACTGATTTAGCCGCTTCCTGATTTAATCTTCGACCCATTTCAGCATCGTCTGAATTAATGGCCACCACAATCCCAAGATCACTCATTACTTTAGCATTATAAGGGATGGCGTCATTTACTTCATACTTATATGCCCACCAATCAGAAAAAGTCGAAGCACCCGCACCGTGTTTTGCCAATTTGTCGGCTACTTTATATCCCTCAAGAATATGCGTAAAAGTATTTATCTTAAATTTCAATGAATCGGCAACATGCATCAACATATTTATTTCTGACTGTATATAGGAATGACAGGTGATGAATCGATTTCCATTTAATATTTCTACAAGCACGTCAAGTTCAAGATCTTTTCTTGGTTTTACCCCAATCGGAGTTTTTAAATAATCATTCCATTCTTTTTGGTAATTCATAGCTCTCTGGAAAGCATCATAATACAGCTGTTCTACACCCATTCTGGTTTGTGGAAAACGGACGGTATTGAAATCTCCCCAATTGGATTGTTTTACATTTTCTCCTAGTGCGAATTTGATGAACTTCGGCG
>JBFHIN010000152.1:0-5237 GCA_041596415.1 Crocinitomicaceae bacterium
GGATGCATATAGGAGTTGTACTCATCTGAATATTGCTTTTTCAGCCATAATTCTTTTTCTTGTTCGGATGAAAAGAATCTACGTATGGTAATTTCATGGAAGAATTTTTGACGCATTTTCTCTTCAAGTGCCGTATAATATTCTATCGCGTAAGGAATCAGTTCATCTACTCGCCATGATTTAGTCATTCTTCTAAACACCAAGGGATTCACGATTCCGGCAGCAATTAAAGAACTGTAATTTTCCCTATTACTTATCAATAAAACATCTTGCTGCCTCTCTATAAAATGTAAGGCCAAGGAAATACCGGCAATTCCTCCCCCGACAATTAGGTGACGATTGTTATTTGTCATTGAACATAAGCTAATGAAATAAGACTTATTTTTAATTTGGGATAATATTCCAGCAGGCTTACACATAAGGATTCAATACTTGAACCTGTAGTTATTACATCATCGATAATTGCTACATGCTGAATAGGTGTGTTTTTTTTGAAGTTCGTGATGAAATTCAGCTGAACGTTATCCCAACGTTCAAATCTACCCTTTTTAGTTTGACTTTCTGTTGCACGACTTTTTTTAACCAACGTTAGGTTCACGGGAACATTGAGTATTTCTGAAAGACCTTGAGCAAGTGTTTCGCTCTGATTGTATCCTCTGATAAATTCTTTTGAGGAATGAATTGGCATGGGGATTATCATATCCAGATCTTTGAACTTGGGAGAGCTGAGAATTTTGTGCCCAATTTCACGCCCAAGAAAAATACCCAGAGTTTTGTTGTGTTTGTATTTTAAGCGATGTAATAGGTCTTGAGTTCCGGTGTTTTGATCAAAGTGTAACAAAGCATAAGTGGCGTTGATAGGAATTCTGCCATAAAACAATTGGTCTAAAGGGCTATCTTCGTTGATGAAATTTTCGAAATACGTAAACCGTAAATTGCTCGTACAAAACACGCAAATATGCTGAGCTTCTGAGGGCAGCTCTTCTTCACAGATAATACACATGTGTGGATAGATAAGATGCAAGAGTGCACCCTTTATGTTTCCCCAAGAATTTAGTCGAAAAATCCGCAAACTACCGCCTTTAGTATGATAACAAATATACTAACATTCAGGTGTGTATAACAAGAAAATTTAAGCATTGACTTTGGGTCAAAACTCCCTTAATTTTATAGGAAATAAGTCAAGTTTCTTGATTTCAGAGGGTTGATGAATTAATTTATTTTATCGACAAATAACATCCTTTAAACTGTGAATATCTTTAAATGTGATGTTGATAAACCTTACTTCCTTAGACCCTAAAGGGATTGAGAGTTTGAATGTTGATAACCTTGAGGATTTGTGAATTTCTTTAATTGCGAAAGGAAAGATTTTTGACAATTTTTGTATGCCCCAAATATGAAAATACAGCGATGTAAATTCAATGTTTCAAAGAAAGGGGAAACAAAGGACTTTAGAGCGTACACAAGGAGTGAAAAAACCAATATTTTTCACACTGGAACGTTATATACTTAAACGAACAAAAGTAGTAGAAGAGATGGCAAACATAGAACCAATATTAGAGGAGAACGAGAATCGATTTGTATTGTTTCCAATTCAACACGATGATATCTGGGCTTTTTACAAGAAAGCAGAGGCGAGTTTTTGGACAGCGGAGGAGATCGATCTTTCACCTGATCTTATTGATTGGGAGAATAAGTTGAATGATGATGAACGTCATTTCATTAAGCATGTTTTGGCATTTTTTGCAGCGTCGGACGGTATCGTAAATGAGAATTTGGCAGAAAACTTTTTGTCAGAAGTGCAATATACGGAGGCGAAATTCTTCTATGGTTTTCAAGTAGCTATGGAGAATATCCATTCTGAAACATATTCTTTGTTGATCGACACCTATATCAAAGATACCGAAGATAAGAACCATTTGTTTAACGCTATCGATACCCTTGATTGCGTTCGTAAAAAAGCAGACTGGGCTTTGCGTTGGATTGATAAAGGATCGTTTGCTGAAAGACTAGTAGCATTTGCAGCTGTAGAAGGGATTTTCTTTTCAGGTTCTTTCTGTTCAATTTTCTGGTTAAAGAAAAGAGGACTCATGCCAGGCCTTTCATTTTCTAATGAGTTGATCTCAAGAGATGAGGGTTTACATTGCGATTTCGCATGTCTACTTTACAACAATCACTTGGTGAACAAGCTTCCAAAATCTCAAGTGACCGAAATTATTCGCGATGCCGTGGATATTGAGAAGGAGTTCGTAACTGATGCCTTGCCGGTAAAATTGATTGGTATGAACAGCGATTTGATGCAGCAATACATTGAGTTCGTTGCGGACCGCTTGCTTGTAGAATTGGGTTGTGAGAAAATTTACAATGTTACCAATCCTTTCGATTTCATGGAAATGATCTCGATTCAAGGTAAAACGAACTTCTTTGAGAAAAGAGTTGGTGAGTACCAAAAAGCCGGTGTATTAGCCGGAAAAGACAATCAAACATTTAGTCTTGACGAAGATTTCTAATTAAAACCTAAATAAACCTTAAATACCCATGTACGTAGTAAAAAGAGACGGTAGAAAAGAAGCAGTAAAATTCGATAAGATAACTGCGCGAATCGTGAAAATGTGTTACGGATTAGATCCGCTTGTATCCCCAGAGGCGGTGGCTATGAAAGTAATTGAAGGCATTTACGATGGCGTGTTAACTACGGATCTGGATAATCTTGCGGCTGAAGTTGCAGCAGCAAAAACAATTGACCATCCGGATTATGCCTTGTTGGCGTCAAGAATCGCTGTTTCCAATTTACACAAAGAAACTAAAAAGACGTTCTCCGAAGTGATCGAAGATATGTATCACTATGTTGATCCAAAGACGAACCAAAATGCTTCTTTGATCGCTGAAGATGTTTATAATATCATTGTTGAAAACAAAGATCTTCTCGATTCGAGCATCATCTACGATCGCGATTTCCGTTATGATTATTTCGGATTTAAAACCTTGACACGATCTTATTTGATGAAATTGAATGGAGAGATCGCAGAGCGTCCTCAACAAATGTTGATGCGTGTTGCGGTCGGTATCCATAAGAAAGATATCAAATCGGCCATTAAAACCTATAACTTAATGTCTGAGGGGTGGTTTACACACGCTACTCCAACTTTATTTAACTCAGGAACACCAAAACCACAAATGTCTTCATGTTTCTTGTTAACTATGAAAGAAGATAGTATCAGTGGTATTTACGATACATTGAAATCATGTGCGCAGATTTCTCAATCTGCAGGAGGTATTGGTTTGGCTATGCACAATATTCGTGCAACTGGATCATACATCAAAGGAACCAATGGTACTTCAAATGGAATAGTTCCTATGTTGCGTGTGTTTAATGATACAGCACGTTATGTAGATCAAGGTGGAGGTAAAAGAAAGGGTTCTTTTGCTATGTATTTGGAGCCATGGCATGCTGATGTTTTTGATTTCTTAGATCTAAAAAAGAATCATGGTAAAGAGGAACAAAGAGCAAGAGATCTTTTCTACGCACTTTGGATTCCGGATCTTTTCATGAAGCGTGTAAAAGAGAATGGCGACTGGACTTTGATGTGTCCTCATGAATGTCCAGGTTTGTCAGATACTCATAGTGAGGCATTTGAAGAACTGTACACACGTTACGAAGCTGAGGGGAAAGGAAGAAAAACGATTAAGGCGCAAGATCTGTGGTTTAAGATTCTTGAGTCACAAATTGAAACAGGCACACCTTATATGTTGTATAAAGATGCCGCAAATGCGAAATCAAATCAACAAAACCTTGGGACGATCAAGTCATCGAATTTATGTACGGAGATCATTGAATATACAGCACCGGATGAGATTGCAGTTTGTAATCTTGCCTCAATAGCTCTTCCTAAATACATAACAGAAGAAAATACTTTTGATCACGATAAATTGTTTGAAGTAACGTATCAAGCTACCATCAACTTGAATCGTATTATTGATGAGAATTATTATCCTGTTGAAGAAGCTAAAAACTCAAACATGCGTCACCGTCCAATTGGATTAGGTGTTCAAGGTTTGGCCGATGCATTTATCTTATTGGGTTATCCATTTGAGTCAGAAGAAGCGAGAGCATTGAATAAAGAGGTTTTCGAAACGATCTATTACGCTGCAATGACTGCATCGAAAGATTTAGCGAAAGAATTTGGACCATATGAATCATACGAAGGATCTCCTGTTTCAAAAGGAGTCTTCCAATACGATATGTGGAACACTACACCAACAGATCGTTGGGAATGGGATGTATTGAAAGAGGAAGTTAAACAATATGGTGTGCGCAATTCATTGTTGTTAGCTCCAATGCCAACAGCTTCTACAGCACAAATACTTGGTAATAACGAGTGTTTTGAGCCATATACTTCGAACATCTATACAAGACGAGTTCTTTCTGGTGAGTTCATTATTGTGAATAAGCATTTATTAAAAGATTTAGTTAAGGAAGGTCTTTGGAATAAAGAAATGAGACAAAAGATCATGTCTGCCAACGGATCAGTTCAAAATATTGATGAAGTTCCTCAACGATTAAAAGATCTTTATAAAACAGCTTGGGAAATATCTCAAAAAGCAATCATTGATCAGGCCGCAGATAGAGGAGCATATATTTGTCAATCACAGTCGTTGAACATCTTTATGGAAAATGCCAACTTCGGTAAATTGACTTCAATGCATTTCTACGGTTGGGAAAAAGGTTTGAAAACAGGTATGTATTACTTGAGAACCAAAGCAGCAACAGACGCTATTAAATTTACAGTAGAAAAAGTTGTAGCACAAGAACCTTCTATGCAAACGATCGAAGATCAACAAGCAGCTATAGCATGTTCTTTGGATAATCCGGATTCATGTGAAATGTGCTCAGGGTAGAAAGCTGCGTTAGATGGTTTCAAGCATGAGCTAAATTAGACTTGTTCAAATGTGCTCAAGGCAGAAATCAGTTAGTTACTATAGAATATAAAAAATGGGAAGCGAAAGTTTCCCATTTTTGGTTTACGGCAACTGTTTTAACCGTTGATTTCAACGAATTCCTCTGTAAATTTACGTGCTGGAATCACAAGTATTTTCTCTGATGTACGGATCATTACGGAAATATTGGTAATCTTGATGATCTCTCCTTCTATTCCGGTAATTTTAACCTTTTGTCCTACGTAATAATTAGATCGATTATAGGACGATGAAACAATATTTGCCAAGAGATCCTTGGA
>JBFHIN010000153.1:0-5228 GCA_041596415.1 Crocinitomicaceae bacterium
ACCTCTTTACCAGCTGTAAAAGTTTGAAAGGGATAAAAAACTCCGGTATGATCTTTTCTAGCAAGCGAGTTAAGCGTCATTGATCCAGATGTATAGGCAACAAGCTGCTCTTTGTCCAAGCCTTCAAGAATATCGGGAATAGCGTCGTCTTTAACGCAAACTATAACAAGATCTGCTTTGATCTCATCTAGCGTTAAGAATTTTTTACAGCGAAGTAGATTTCGTAGCTCATCAACAGTTTTTTCATTTCTACCGAAAACGCCGGAAATGTTCACGCCGCGATCTTTCAGAGCAACACCCAAATGGTTGGCAACATTTCCGCTGCCAACCAAAGCTACAGTGTTTATCTCTTTGATCATGTAACGGATTATTTACCGTGACAATTCTTGTATTTTTTACCGCTACCGCATGGACAAGCATCATTTCGTCCAATTTTAGGTTCAGCTACTGCAGGTTGCTGTTTTTCCTGACGAGGCATACTGTTTTGAATAGCTTCATCGTATCCCTCTCTTCCTTGGAAACGTGGTGCAGCAGTACTGTTTACATGTTGGTTCGTTTGAGCTTTCTCGTAATTATGCTGATGTGTTATTTCTCTGTTGGTACTTTCAACTTGTTGTTCTACAGGAAGGTCAAGTTTCATCAATAGTTCCACAGTTTCTGCGTTCAAATGCTCTAGCATGTTCTTGAACAACTCGAATGATTCCAATTTGTATACTAGAAGTGGATCTTTTTGTTCGTATTGTGCATTGTGAACGGCTGAACGAAGATCATCCATTTCTCTTAGATGTTCTTTCCATTCGTTATCGATCATGCTGAGAATAATGTTCTTCTCAAATGCTCTTGGAATCTCATTTCCACCTGATTTATACGCTTCTTCAAGGTTAATTACGATTCGAACCTCGCGCTTACCATCTGTTAATGGGAAAACGATGTTCTTATATTGATCGCTCATGGTTTCGTACACGTGCTTGATCTGAGGAAAGGCCTTGGTAGAAATTTTCTCATTCTTTCTTCCATATTGCGCTACCATTGCAGTATACACCTTGTTGATCAGCTGATTTTGTTCAATCGTCTTGTACTCGCTTTCTGTAACAGGAGAATCGATTCCTATGATACGGATCAAATCCATTTCAAAATCTTCGAATGATTCTTTGGTGTGACTCATAACAAGTGTTTCACAACTGTCGAAGAACATGTTATCGATGTCGATGTCCAGTCGATCACCATAAAGCGCGTTGCGACGTTTACGATAAATTGCCTTACGTTGTGCATTCATCACATCATCATACTCTAGTAAGCGCTTACGGATACCAAAGTTATTTTCCTCTACTTTTTTCTGAGCACGTTCAATAGATTTTGAAACCATGCTGTGTGTAATAACTTCACCTTCTTTCAATCCCATTCTGTCCATGAGCTTCGCAATACGCTCTGAACCGAATTTACGCATCAAATCATCTTCCAACGATACAAAGAACTGTGATGATCCCGGATCTCCCTGACGACCTGCACGACCTCTAAGCTGACGGTCAACGCGTCGTGAATCATGACGTTCAGTACCGATAATGGCCAAACCGCCTGCTTCACGCACGCCAGTTCCTAATTTAATATCCGTACCACGACCAGCCATGTTCGTTGCAATGGTTACCGCCCCCGCTTTACCTGCTCCCGCAACGATCTCAGCTTCACGCTGATGTTGCTTGGCATTCAAGACTTCATGAGGAATGTTTTTCATTTTCAACATTCGGCTCAATAATTCAGAGATCTCAACGGTAGTTGTACCCACAAGTACTGGTCTTCCTTGTGCTACCAATCGTTCTGTTTCTAAGATAACCGCGTTGTATTTTTCACGTGCAGTTTTAAAAACAAGATCATTTTGATCAGCACGTTGAATTGGCTTGTTAGTAGGAATTACAACAACTTCTAATTTATAGATGTCCCAGAATTCCTTTGCCTCAGTTTCAGCAGTACCAGTCATACCCGCAAGCTTGTGGTACATTCTGAAATAATTCTGAAGCGTGATAGTTGCATAGGTTTGGGTGGCTGCCTCAACTTGCACATTTTCTTTGGCTTCGATCGCTTGGTGCAATCCGTCAGAATAGCGTCGACCTTCCATGATACGACCCGTTTGTTCATCAACGATCTTCACCTTTCCTTCCAAAATCACATATTCTACTTCTTTTTCAAATAGGGTATATGCTTTCAAAAGCTGGTTAACGGAGTGAATGCGTTCCGATTTGATCGAATAATCTCTAACCAAATGATCTTTTTGCTCCAAATATGCATCCTTCTCCAAATTCAACTTTTGAAGTTTCGCAATTTCTGAGGCAATATCCGGCATGATGAAAAAGTCGCGATCCTCATTTCCGGAGATCAGTTCAATACCTTTTTCCGTTAATTCTATTGTATTGTTCTTTTCATCAATAACGAAGAAGAGCTCACGATCAATTTTTTTCATGTGCTTTCCTTGCTCCTGCATGTAGTAATTTTCAGTTTTCTGCAAGTGAGCTTTAATACCCGGTTCTGATAAATACTTGATCAAAGCCTTGTTTTTTGGTAACCCACGATGAGCACGTAAAAGAGCAATTCCTCCTTCTTCCAGCATTTGTTTTGGATCAGATCCTGCCGGTGTTTCACCATTTATAACTACCAATAATTTTTTAGCGTCAGCAAGGCATTGGTTCACATAATTTTTTTGTGCGGCAACAACTCTCTCCACACGAGGCTTCAATTGATGAAACTCATGTTCTTCACCACGTGGGGTAGGACCAGAAATGATCAACGGAGTTCTTGCGTCATCGATCAAAACTGAATCGACCTCATCGACAATGGCAAAGTGATGTTTTTGTTGAACAAGTTCTTCCGGACCTCCTGCCATGTTGTCACGCAAGTAGTCAAAACCAAATTCATTGTTCGTACCAAATGTGATATCGGCTAAGTATGCTTTTCTTCTTTCCGGCGAATTAGGACGGTGCTTATCGATACAGTCTACTACGAGACCATGGAATTGGTACAAAGGACCCATCCATTCAGAATCTCGTTTTGCCAAGTAATCATTCACCGTTACCACATGGACGCCCTTACCTGAAAGTGCATTCAAATACACCGGTAGTGTCGCTACGAGTGTTTTTCCTTCCCCTGTTTGCATCTCTGCGATGTTACCTCGGTGAAGAACTGCACCTCCCATTAACTGAACGTCGTAATGCGTCATGTTCCAGGAAACTTCGGCACCTGCAGCAGTCCATTTGTTATGCCAAATAGCTTTGTTGCCCTCAATAGTGATACCGTCCTTCATTTTAGAAAGTTCGATATCGAAGTCAGTAGCGCTTACTTCAAGTTGACCATTTTCTGTCCAACGACGAGCTGTTTCTTTCACTACAGCAAATGCTTCAGGGAGAATGGTTTCAAGAATCTCTTCTATCTTTTCGTCTATTGACTTTGATAATTTATCAACTTTTTCAAATAGCTCCTCCTTTTCTTGGATGGGCGTTGCAGGGTTTTCTGCTTTTGATTTGATTTCTATTAGCTCTCTTTCAAGGTTTTCAATCCCTTGATGAACGATTTCTTTGAACTGTCTTGTTTTGGCTCTTAATTCGTCGTCTGTTAATAACTTGAATTCAGCAAAAAATGCGGTGGTTTGATCTATAATTGGTTGGTACTGAGCACGGTCTTTTGCCGTCTTATCACCAAAAATTTTCTTCAATAAATCTGTTATCATTCTTATTGTATTATTCGTAATTGATCAAGGGTTCAAAAATAATCAAAACTTCACACCTTTAGCGACCCTCGACCGTTAAATTTGCTTAATTCTGTATAAAATCATACCAAATAATATGAATCTGTCATTTTGTCCAACTTCCGGTTTTCATTTGTTAACAATTGATGTTTATTAAGTGATGTGATTTCGTGTTCAGAAAGTATTTTTACTTCTATCTTTGCACCATGCATGAAATGATATTAATACTTGATTTTGGTTCGCAATACACGCAGTTGATCGCGCGTAGAGTGCGTGAGATGAATGTATATTGTGAGATCCATCCATGGAATAAGTGTCCGGAATTGACTCCAAATATTAAAGGAGTTATCCTTTCAGGAAGTCCTTTTTCAGTGAGAGATGCCAATTCTCCTAAACCTGATCTGGAAAAAATAAAAGGAAAATTACCCTTGCTTGGTGTGTGTTTTGGTGCTCAGTACCTGGCTCAAAATTTTGGTGGTGAAGTTTTACCATCAACCATTAGGGAGTATGGTCGTGCACACCTGTCATATGTAGATCACGACAACATTTTAACCAAAGGAATATCAGACGGATCACAAGTGTGGATGTCGCATGGAGATACCATTAAGAAGGTTGCTTCAAATTTCAAGATCATTGCAAGTACAGCGGATGTAGAAGTTGCGGGATATCAAATTGTAGGAGAAGATACCTATGGAATTCAGTTTCACCCAGAGGTTTATCACTCACTTGAAGGTGCAGTCTTGTTGAAGAATTTTATTGTCAACGTATGTAAATTGTCGCAAGATTGGACCCCGGATTCTTTTGTGGAAGAAACGGTGGAGCAATTAAGAAAAAAGATAGGGAACGATAAGGTTATACTTGGACTTTCAGGAGGGGTAGATTCCTCTGTTGCCGCTGTTCTTTTACATAAGGCGATTGGTATCAACTTGCATTGTATTTTCGTGGATAACGGTTTGTTGAGAAAAAATGAATTTGAACAAGTTCTCGATTCATATAAACATATGGGGCTGAATGTTAAAGGTGTTCGTGCCGCAAATAAGTTCTACGAGGCCTTGAGTGGATTGACTGATCCTGAATTAAAGCGTAAAGCCATCGGTAAAGTATTCATAGATGTATTTGATGAAGAGTCAAAACTGGTAGAAGATGCAAAATGGTTAGGTCAAGGTACCATTTATCCGGATGTTATTGAGTCAGTTTCTGTAAATGGAGGGCCTTCACAAACGATCAAATCGCATCACAACGTTGGTGGATTACCTGATTACATGAAGCTTTCAGTTGTAGAGCCACTTCGACTTTTATTTAAAGATGAAGTAAGACGCATTGGTAAAACCTTAAAAATTGAAGATACGATTTTAGGCAGACATCCATTTCCAGGACCAGGACTTGGGATTAGAATCCTTGGCGAAGTAACTGCTGAAAAAGTAAGGATTCTGCAAGAAGTGGACGCAATTTTTATTAATTCATTGAAAGATGAAGGGCTCTATGATGATGTGTG
>JBFHIN010000154.1:0-5226 GCA_041596415.1 Crocinitomicaceae bacterium
ATTATTAAGGTGGCAATGGTGAACGTACATCACGAAATGGTAAAAAAGAAGCTTAAATCTAAGTTAATCCTGCAAGTGCATGATGAACTTGTGTTTGATGTGCATAAAACTGAGAAAGAGATAATGATGAAGTTGGTGGAGAAAGGAATGGAGAAAGCAGTATCCTTGAGTGTTCCTTTGGAAGTAGAGCTGGATTTCGGAGAAAACTGGTTAGCAGCGCATTAATGTTCTATTTTCCAACCCCGCAGAATCAGGGTGTTGTAAAAAGTGACTAATTCACGGGCATTTTCTAGATCCGCGTAAACCTGTTCAATAGTCAATACATTGTTGTTCACCTCAGGGCGAAGGGCATATGGGAATTGAAGTGGGTGTTCTTTCTCACTGTTTTTTTCAGCTTTTGCTATGAACTTTCTAAGTAATTCGATAGCCGGATTGGCACTGATCTTGAAATCTTCTGACTTTACCGAGGCAAAGAAATCAATTTTTTGGCGTGCTCTGGACAATAAGACATTGAGTCGTTTACTACCGTTAGTTGAATTTAAAGGCCCGAAGCGGTGATAAAATATTCCGTCCTCATTTTTGCCATAACCAAGACTAACGATCAAACGATCACATTCTTCTCCCTGAACGTTTTCCAAGGCTTTGAAAAATACCGTTTCGGCCTCGATACGCTCATCCAAAAGCTGTTTGGATTCTGGTGATAATTTTTTGAAGATACATTGAAGTTGTGCTTCAGAAAAGGCGACAAGTCCTATGGTTTGGCTCGACTTGAGCAACTTTTCCAAATGATCTGCCACTCTGTATGCCTCTGGTTCATTTTGCCGATCCACAAAAGTTCCGTCTTCGCAATAGTGAAATTCGATAGGAAGCTTTTCTTGATCATAAGAAGGAAAGGCAATAAGTGAATTATCGTAAAAGTAGCGATTGGAAAATTCGATTAAAGCAGGATGTTCACTTCGATAGTGGTGTTTCAAATGGCAATTTTTCCAATGGTACGCCGCTTGTTGCAACAAGTCTTCAGAAGCCACCTCGCCGGATTGAAAAAATGAGGTGGGTCCCATCTGCTGTTGATCCCCTGAGACAAGGATGTTCTTGGATCGATAAACACCACCAAGCGCATTATAAAGAGGTATTTGACTGGATTCATCGAATAGGGCACAATCGAACAGATCTGGTTCCAAAGGTAAAGATTTAGCCAAGTATAAAGGATTAGATAACCAGATTGGACACAGTAATTGAACCCAAATTCTGGCTTCGGAATGAAACAACATTCTACTGGAAATGTGCTGTTTACTTTTTTTGAATTCTTTTACAAGAATTGACTTCCCTGTTTTTAGGCGCTTTTTAAATGCCTTATCTTGATCATTTAACTTGGATGACGGTGTTTGCAATATCTTATGGTAATGCTCGAACTTTTCGCGCTGTGCCTTACGAATGCTATGTACAACAAAGAGTTGCTCATCTTTTTCAGCCTCAATAATTTTATCACATTGTTTGAACAGGTCTTTTTCCTGGAAATTCTCAAATTGTGGGAATTTGGAAAGAAATCGTACTTGATTACTCTTGAATATGGCAGCTTCTAGTATTTCTAATGATGTATACGACCCTAAGTTGCGTAAAATAGAGGACGGGAGCGTACTCAAGTCTTGGTGTAAAGATACCAATATATCAAAATGCGCTAGGAATTGGTTAAAATAGTCAATGGTGTCTGTTGCTTCACTGAAATGAAAATGGGTTTTTATCTGGTGATAAAGTTTGTTGAGCAAAGAATTCTTATCGGCAAAAAGATGAAGTTCTGAATCGCTTAATGAGGCTTTTAACGCATATGCTTCTTCATTGAAATAAGAAGAATAGTGATCTAAGGTTCGCAGCGCATCTTCTGGGTCAGGGATGTTTAATTCGCTAAATTCAACGAGTTGTTGAGATAAAAGCCGTTTGAAATGCAAATGCTGCAAATGAAGTTGCAGTTGTTCTTCAGCTATTGAAACTGGAAGATGTGAAATGTTTTTCCATTTTATGCTGAAAAAAATCTGCGTAAATAAATTCTTGGATCTATTTTGTTCGAGCAATTGCTGTGTAAGCAATTCTGAGGGTTCTCTTTTCCAATCCTTATCCTCTTCACGGATTGCATTTAGTTCAATAATGGTTTTCCTATAAGCTTTACATAAACGCACGAAGTTTTTATTGGCTTTAGTCCCGGATCTCATCAAGGGAGCATAAACACGGTAATGATCACTTAAGAATGCTTGACACAATGCGGCTTTGTGCATAGTTTTAGACAGATCCCCGAAATTTTTAAGCTCGAAATTTTGCGCAATGTTCTCAAGATCAGAAAGCCAGTTTCGAATCTGCTGATCTAGTTTTTGAAATGTATCGGATTGAAGTGTGCCTGACGATAGTGGAAAAATCAAGTTGGTAAGACCTGTAGAATACACGCGTTTCGTGTGCTCTTTAACAGCAAGCCATTCCACAATATCGGGCAGTGCGCTGTTGTAGTCACTCGCATTGAGATCGTATGGTTTTGCAAGGGAAACGAATTGCGCGTATGAAAGTCCACCGATAAGTTCCGGATAATTTAATACATCGAGTGTGAATTGAAGTTGGTTCAAGTATAAACTCGGCAATCCTTCTTTACGGAAATAGGGTTTTGTCTCAGCCTGCTCCAACATTTCCCAGGATTTTTTTAATTGCCTGATAATATCTTTGGATACGGTCTCACTACTGGTGATGAAATAGGTGTTTTCGAGACCCACCTGATCTAATTTACGGGTCAACACTTCGAGTGCGACGCGTTTTTCAGACAAAACGACGGCTGTTTTTTGATCAAAAAGTATTTTTCCCAGTATGTTGATCAAGACATGACTCTTTCCGGTTCCCGGAGGTCCTTGCAGAACTACGTTTTCTTTTTTAAACGTTTCAAGGGCAGCAAATTGATCTGAATCACAAGAGAAGAGGTTGTTATCGGTCAAACTTAGGGGCTCAACACGATTTCCGGTTGCATCCCCTAAAAGCGACGCTAAATTGTTGGTTACTTCCAGTTCTGCTAGCTCTTCCAATTCTCTAAGCATCTCAAATCGATGATGATGGAAGTTATCAAGAACGATTCGCCTTTCGTCAGAAATTGTAAAACCCAGATTACTCAAGTAAACTATCAAATCTTTGCAACCTGCTTCTATCTCTTCAGCAGACTGGCTAAATTCCTGCTCAAGGGTTTTAAGTACAAATGGATTGATAAAGCTCTCGTCCGATTTCTGTTCAAAAGCAATTGTTTTGGTTACTTTATTCGCCGTAAATGAAACAGGGGTAAGAAATATGGGTGTAAGACAGCGATTTGATCTGATTTCCCAAGTCAAAAAAACACTGGCAATACATAAGGGAAATATACCTTTTTCTCGTTCGATGTTTTTTGCCTGATTAAGCAATTTTTTAAACGCTTGGTCAGGTAGGTTTTTTGAGAATTCTTCGAGATTTTCAAAGTAAAGTTGCTTAGAGAAATCGACATTCACCAAAGGATCATTTTGCGAGAATCTTCCCACATCTTTGGCTAATTTTTCAATCCTATCTTTAATTTCGTTTCTCACCGAAGATAAAATTAAGAAAACTTTTATCTCTATCCCGCTTTTCTAAACTCTCGGCGGTCATTCTCATTCAAATGATTATTTTTGGACTTCAACATTGAAAAACACAAACATGAAATTTGGAACAAAAGCCATACATGCCGGTGTTCATCCGGATGAAACTACCGGAGCGATAATGACACCTATTTATCAAACTTCAACCTACGTGCAAGAAGCACCTGGTGTGAATAAGGGCTATGGTTATGCTCGTGGGAAGAACCCAACGCGTGAGGCTTTACAAGACAATATTGCCGCACTTGAAAACGGAAAACATTGTGTTTGTTTCAGCAGTGGTGTGGCCGCAACAGACGCCGTACTAAAAATGTTGAGTCCCGGAGATGAGGTGATCACCGGAGATGACTTGTATGGAGGAACGTATCGCCTGTTTACCAAGATTTATGAAAAATTTGGTATCAAGTTCAAGTTTATAGATCTGACCAATGCAGAGAATATTAAAGAACATATTAGCGCTAATACAAAATTGATTTGGGCCGAAACCCCAACTAATCCTACAATGCAGATCATAGATATAGCTGCTTGTGCAAAAATTGCGAAGGATAACAACCTAATCATGGTAGCCGATAACACTTTTGCTTCGCCATATTTACAAAATCCACTGGATCTTGGTGCAGATATCGTTATGCATTCGGTTACGAAATATTTGGGTGGACATTCCGATGTTGTGATGGGTGCATTGATTACCAACGATCCCGAGATTCACGAAAAACTTTATTTTATTTTGAATAGTTCGGGCGCAAACCCGGGTCCTATGGATTCATTCCTTGTACTGCGTGGAATCAAAACCTTGCATTTACGTATGGAACGTCATTGCCATAATGGAAGAATAATTGCCGAATTCTTAAGAAATCACCCAAAAATAGAAAAAGTATACTGGCCGGGCTTTCCGGATCATCCGAACCATGAGATCGCGAAAAAACAAATGCGTGATTTTGGTGGAATGATATCCATAGTATTAAAAGATAAATCGATTGAGAACACTTTCAAAGTAGCCTCGTCTTTCAGTGTTTTCTCGTTAGCTGAATCCTTGGGAGGTGTTGAATCATTGGTGAACCACCCGGCTACAATGACACATGCCTCTATCCCAAAAGAGGAGCGTGAGAAATCTGGAGTTGTGGATTCATTGTTGCGATTCAGTGTTGGTGTTGAGGATGTAGAAGATCTTTTAGCGGATATTTCTCAAGCCCTAGCATAGAATTCATCAAATGGAAGTATTTATCACGGGTGTTTCTTCCGGAATTGGTCTTGCTCTTACCGAAAAATACTTAGATCTTGGGCATCAAGTCATCGGAATCGGTAGGCGCTCGGTAATTGAACGTGAACACTATAGTTTCATTACCTGTAATTTACTGGATAACAACGCGGTAAAGAATTTAACGATAGAGCCTACTCAAGGAGAAGTGCTTTGGATAAATAATGCAGGAATGTTGGGAAATGCGCAACGTATAAGCGATCAAGTTGATCCAGACATTGCAGACGTTATGCAAGTAAATGCGCTGGCTCCTATGTATTTCATGCATATGATTTCCAGAGCTTGTACCGATCGCAACCTTACGATTTTGAACATAAGTTCAGGTGCAGCCAACAGAGC
>JBFHIN010000155.1:0-5215 GCA_041596415.1 Crocinitomicaceae bacterium
ACTGTAAAAAATTTCTTCCAGGAACTTTTCGAATTTTTGTGAACGCCTGAAAAAACACGTTGTGCTAACTGATTTAAATATACCCTAACTGTTCTGCGGTGATAAAATGTTCTTGCGTAGCTCAGATCATCCGTAATATCCATGTACAACTCACTCAGTGTTTCAGGGTTCTTAACATCCTGATCAAAGGCTTTTTCAAACCTTTCCCACTTCGATTTGTTTTGTTCTATGAAGGATGTTTCTTTCATATGCTGAGAAACGTAAATATAAAAGAAATCCTTAATTGGTCGTGGGTTGAATTGTATTATTCATTTCTAGACTACCCATTGTAACCAAAAAATTGGATTTAGATAAAGTCTCACGAGTCACCAGAACATATTGTAGACTTAAATTACGAACCACCATCTCTTTTCTGATTAGTCTTACTCAGAACCAATGTCAATTGGTGTTGGTTCCTAGGTAATACTTAGCGTATTTTTATTTTAAGTCCACATAACCAAAGTGAATTTCATATTTGGTTCCGTTACCATTTGTTCTTTTTATCCTTCCTTCAAGAGTTTCAACAAAAGATTCAATTAATTCCAATCCCAGACCTTGTTTTTTTGAGAGAAAACCAGATCCATTATCACCAATTATCATCTTGAATTTCTCCTTTTCCAAATGAGAAAATTCAAAAATTATTTCTCCTTCAGATTGATTGTTAAATGCGTGTTTCATCGAATTTAATAATATCTCATTAACTAGTAATCCTAAGGGTATCATCATCTTTGTGGGTAGTTCTACACTATCAATTTTAATCTTGGTGGTTATATGCTTATCTACGTTCAACGATGATATAATTGATTCGATTAGTGTTGGAAAATAGCTCTCTGTATCAATTTTGGATAAGTTTTGAGATTGATACACCTTTTCATGAACCAATGACATAGCAAAAATTCTATTCTCACACTCCAGAAACATTCCTTTGATTTTATGATCTTGAATTTTTTCAGATTGTAATCTAAACATGCTCATTATAATCTGCATATTGTTTTTAACTCTATGATGAATCTCTTTAATCATAGCTTCAATTTGCCTTTTCTGATCCTTTATGGTTTTATTTTGTTCCCATAACTCTTCGGTACGTACTTTAACCTCAGCTTCCAACTTTTCCTGATGAAAGGCAATTGCCTCTTCAGCTTTTTTTCTAGTAGTTATCTCTCTAAAATAAATAGACAGACCGTTTGGAGAGGGATAAATGTGATTTTCAAACCATAAATCATAAGGAGGATAATATTCCTGCATATATGTATACTCCTGAGTTTCCATAGCCTTATAGTATGCCTTATAAAATGGCTGTCCTATGCCCTCCGGAAACTCCGTCCAAATATGTTTACCGATTAAACTCATGGCATCTCGTCCAAAAAGTTCCCCCGCTTTTTTATTTACATAGGTATACTTCCAATCCTTATCGAGAGCTACAAAAGCGTCGGACACACGCTCAATTATTGTAATCAAATCAAATTCCTGGTGAAATGAATCAAACATTTCTTTGGTATAGGAAATATCAGTTAAATTTCCATAGACTAGAATAGATTCATCTGATTGATTTTTAACTACTTTTCCACATAATCTAACACCCCTTACTTTATGGTTTGGACATTCAATTCTTGTATCAATCGTAAAATCGTGCACATTTTCTATAGCTTCGTCTAACATGGATTTAACTCGAATTACATCTTCTTTATTAAATAAATTCAGAAAACTCTCGTAAGTCAATTGATCGTTATTAGATTGAAGACCGCATATTTGGTAAAAGCTATTAGACCAATTCATTTCATCTCTTTCAACAAACCACCGCCATAAGCCAATATTAGTATTGCATAAAAAATCTTCGAGAAGACTAATATCTATGTGTTCTTTGTTTATCACAATTTTCACTTTAAAAAATTAGTCTGACTTAATTAGAACTATTCTGTATAGTTACGACTTTCTTCAAACTGTAATAAGGCAATTTACATAAATTTACTTACATTTTATGTTCTATGAGCACTTATAAAGTGCCAACAATCAAATACTTATTGCATACAGCAATTGAAAATTTTAACTCTGATGGCTATCCTACACTATAGCATTTCCTGAAATAATAAATACATAATTGTTCGAGTTACAGACAGCGAACAATAGGATAGAAACGAAAAAAATCTATATAAATAATTGTGTCATAGGATATTGGCCACTCCTCCTAGATGAAAACTATAAAAAAGACTAACCTAGATCCATTTTCTTCATTACCTTCTAAAGGTTTTATGAGATATTTCTAGTTTTCCGAGTTTGACATAGAAGCCACCGGAACTTTCATGGGTTGCTTTAGCTGTTCTAAAATCTACGTCTTGTTTAATTGCCGATGCCAAACGATTAGTAATAGGTTGAATAGGATTATTCATTTCTTGATAACCCAGTGAAACCGGATAATTAGATTTTGTTGTGGTCTCATGAGCCACCTGAACATCTTGTTGACTTAAATTAGGGCTTACAATTTCCTGTTTTGTTTTTACCAACTCCACTTCAACTGCTCTTCTTAACTTTAAAACGGGTTTTTCTTTCTCCGTATAAACGTCATTCTTCGCTCCTACAACTTTTACGCTCTTTACAAGACCTTTTGTTAACACTTTATTTTGACCTAAAATTACCGACACCTGAGTATTTCCACTTCCACTATGCGAATTTTTAGATTTTTCTACATGTGGAATTGCAGTATGCGCATACGGTTTATTCATTTCAACTGAATAATTATCCGGTGCATAAAACACGAGAAGGGCAATACAAAAAATTGCAGCAGCAAAATAGATCAAAGGAACAATACTGAATTCTTTAATTTTAAGTCCTTCTTTATTTTTGAATTTGAGATTTGGGTCGGGTATTAATTTTGTTGATCGTAACCAATTACGGTTTACTTCAGCATAGTTATGCTCATTTATATAAATTTCCAACTCAGCGTTTTTCCCCGGCGTTAACAAACCTTCTAGTTGAGCAATTAAAAATGTTTCATGATTTGCCAATTGAATTGGATCAACATCTAAATCAACAATTTTAAGGGCCTCTTTTTTGGCAGAATCCATGTGCCGATTTTCCAACTCTAACACAGGAAGATCTGTGTCAATTTTTAACTCCGGGTGTTGTTCAAGGAATTGAAGAAACAAGGCAGTATCCTCCTCACTCAAATTTCCTTCAAGAAAATCGAGGTAGAAAGCTTCATAATTAAATAAACTGATACGTTCCATGTTTCTTAAATAACCAATTCAATTTTTCTGATGTAATCCTTTAAGCTTTGTCTGGCTCTGAAGATGTATACCTTTACTTGAGATTCATTCAACCCCGTGATCTCCGCAATCTCAGCATAATTATACCCTTCATAATCTCTCAACAAAACGACGCTTCGCTGAATTTCAGGTAATTTTTCTAGCCCCTCATTTAACACTTCGGAAAGATCAAAAGCCGTGGATTGCTCCACTGAGGTAAAATTCTTTGCCGTTTCAAAATCCGCATTACGTTTTTCCTTTTTTATCCAGTCTAACATAGTATTATACGCTGTTGTAAAAAGATAGGATTTTATTTTTTCGGCACTTATTTCCTCGTGTTTTAACCAAACCTTAGTGTAGGTTTCTTGCACAACATCCTGAGAACTCATCTCATTTTTCAGGTGTTTGACGACAAAACGGAATAAATTATCCGCGTACAAATCCACAGCTTTATTGTACTCTTTTGCAGTCATAAACGTTTTACATCTTTCTTAAGACCTACAAGTTAGTTAAAAGTTACAGCCTATTTGAAAAAATTCTTATACTGATTAAACCTTTTGATTTTTTGGTTGTCAAAGCTTCGAATCTTAAAAACAAAGTCATGAAAAAAATTCAAATTATTTTAATGTTCGTCTTCTCCGTATTATTTTCGAATGCATTAGAGGCACAACATCACCGTCACGCAGCGCATAGAAGAGCCCATAAACATCATCGCGTTGTAAAAAGAAGTCGTTACCGTCCTGCTGTTGCGGTAGTCTACCACCCACATTGGGCTCCGCACAGAAATATTCACAGACGTTGGGTCTATTTTCCCGCACACAGATTATACTGGGATAACTGGAGACAAGTTTACTATTACCACAATGGTAGAAAATGGATGGCTGTTTCAACCCCACCACCACACTTGAAAAATGTTAACTTAGATAACGAAAAATTTGAGGAGTTAAGTGAAGACGTTGATGATGATGATGAAATTTATTTGCAGGAAAAATAAACATCAAACGCTTCCACAATCCTTTATTCGCTTATAAATTATGCAGAACAACGACAGTAATGAAACCGCGTTACTAACCACCTTAAGAAGCAAAGATGTCGATTCAAGGAGGGTGTTCAGTACGCTGGTTAAAAAATACAGTCCTGCACTTTATTGGCACATAAGACGAATCACAAAGAATCATGAAATCAGTAACGACGTGCTTCAAAACGTGTGGATCAAAGTATGGCAGCATTTGGATCAATTTCAAGGCGACTCTGCATTTTTCACTTGGATATATCGTATTGCACGCAACGAGGCCTTGAATACAATCAAAAAAGAGCAAAGACATCTTACCCTTGTGCTTGATGGACCTTTAGTGGAGCTCATTCCCGGTCAAAAACACATTAAAGAGTATTCCGGGGAAGAAATATCGCTTAAATTACAGGCCGCCATTGCCTCCTTGCCTGAGAAACAAGGAATGGTTTTCGAGTTAAAGTATTTTGATGAAATGAAGTACAGCGAAATGTCAAAACTCTTGAATACCTCTGAAGGAGCACTTAAAGCTAGTTATTCCATTGCTGTTAAGAAAATACAAGAATTTTTAATAGCCGATTAAACCTTTTGTAAAACGAATTGTCTAAGCTATGATGAATGAAGAAAAACATATGGATGATATCTTGAAAAAGCAAGAGCGACCGGAGATTCCTGAAAAATACTTCGAGAGTTTTCACGATCAGCTTATGCAAAATATATCAAGTGAATCCAAGGTCATTCCACTTTATAAACGACCAGCCGTGTGGATCAGCTCGATTGCCGCAACGGTATTGGTGATCATTGGTTTTTCACTTTTCAATCCTTCAGATAACCAACCATTAATCGCCATGGAAGATCTGAGTAATGAAGAAGTTTACCGCTACATCGATGAAAATATTGATGCCTTTGACAGTGAGCTTATACA
>JBFHIN010000156.1:0-5207 GCA_041596415.1 Crocinitomicaceae bacterium
GTAAGGCCCCAGCGTGTCAGCAAACGATGAATGTGTGTATCTACAGGAAAAGCAGGAACACCAAATGCTTGAGCCATCACAACAGAAGCGGTTTTATGTCCAACACCCGGAAGTAATTCAAGCTGATGAAAACTCTGAGGAACCTCGCCTCCGTGCTCTTCGACAATTATTCTCGAAAGGTCGTAGATAGCCTGAGATTTTCTGGGTGAGAGTCCGCAAGGCTTAATGATCTCTCGTATTTCTGCTACTTCCAAGGTCAACATTTTGTACGGATCGTCTGCTTTGGCAAATAGGGCAGGGGTGATCTTGTTGACGCGCTCATCGGTGCATTGGGCAGATAAAAGTACTGCTATTAGCAAGGTATACGGATCTTTGTGATCCAATGGAACGGGAGTTTCCGGATACAATTCTTCCAACTTCTCGATGACATATTGCGCCTTTGCTTTTTTTGTCATGCGTGCAGTTCCCTCTATCGTTTGTTCCATATTCAATTTTTCCCCGTTTTTATTTTTAGAATCGTTGTACTTTTGATGCTATGAAGGACAAAAATACGGACTTTCCGCTTTATCGAAAAATGATCGGGGCACAGGTATTTTATAAAGTGCTCAATGCCCGTGAAATGGAGGAGATCCTAAAGATGGGAAGTAAACTGAAGTTTTTTATGATTGAAGCCAAGCAGTATCCTGAAATACTTAAAATTGCTGATGTTATTGCGTCAGCTTATCCTTACGAATCGATCGAAGCCGAAGCATATGAAAAATTACGTGAATTACTTTAATAGCATCATTGTTTTAGTGCTTTTATTCACTTTTGGGGCTTGTCAGCTTTCCGGCGAGCAGGAAAAAAGATTGAACGAGAATATGTCGGCATATATACATGCGCATAATGCATGTCAACCCATTAGCCTTGCTGCACTCACGTATCCGCCATTGGTGAGTGAATGGAAGAGTATGGGTGATAGTATTTTTAAACAAAATTTCGACTGCGAAGCGTCCATGGAATGGCATGACCCAACGGTTAAAAAGACGGTTAAAAATGGTTCAGTCATGCACGTTCTGATCGATCTAAAAGCAATGATTCCAATGGATTACAAGCAAAATTTTCAAGGACATCAACTGTTGATCGCCATTTCGGAAGATGGTGGAGAATCTTGGTTTTTTATAAAAAAGGAAGATTATGTTAATAAATCGTGGATGAAGAGTGTGGAAAGATTGCTTCATTTCGAGTGAAATTCCTATTTTTAGGGCATGATTAAATACCTTATTTGTCTACTACTACTGGCACAAAATGTATTGTTAGCACAAGGATGGACTCCCGTTGGTGCTCGATCAAATTCAATGGCCAATGCATCTGTTGCCCTTACCGACGTTTGGGCATTTCATCATAATCCGGGAGCTTTGGCTGAACTCAACGAAATGTCTGTTGGGGTAAGTTATGAGAATCGTTTTTTGCTGAAAGAGTTACAAACACAAGGTATTACCTTCGCTTCACCATTAAAAGTAGGGGTCATTTCGGCAGGGGCACAACTATATGGTTATAATCTTTTCCGTACTTACCGCGCCGGAGTGGGATACAGTTTAAAGTTGAGTGAGAAATTCTACGGTGGAGTTCAGCTGAACTATCAAGGCATTAGCATCGGACAAGGCTATGGATCTAAAAATACAGTAACCGGGGAATTGGGATTTATTGCCAAAATCACTGACGACTGGCGTTTGGGTTTGAGTATTTTCAACGTTACCAGAGCGCGATTGGATGATTACAAAGACGATAGATTCAATTCCTTGATACGATTTGGAACGAGCTACAATGTATCAAAAAAAGTTCTTTTAACGGCTGAAGCAGAGAAATTCGTAGAATACGACCTTCGCGCCAAAGCTGGATTGGAGTACGAAGCCATTTCTAATTTTTATTTGCGAGTAGGTGTTGCCACCGCACCGATAGAGATTTCTTCGGGTTTTGGTTACAAATGGAACCAGTTTCAACTTGATCTGGGGACAAGTTATCACCAGGTCCTAGGATGGTCGCCTCATTTTTCATTCACATACCAAGGAAAATAGGCTATGAAAAAGTTGTTGTTCCTTTCTTTCTTGTTTTGTGCGCTGTACAGTCGTGCGCAAGTAAAAAGTGAAGTTGTGCAGCAACGCATTGAGTTTATTGCCGAAAGTTTGGAGCTGGAGGAATTGGATTTGACCAATGTCGTAGACCTCTTAAATCACTATTTCGATCATCCTTTAAATCTTAATTCCGCAACAGCAGAAGAGTTAGATAATTTGAGTTTATTGACAGACGTACAGATCAACGATTTGTTGTTGCATCGAAAATTGTACGGTAAATTTATTTCCATCTACGAACTCCAAAGTTTGAAATATTGGGATTTGCAGACGATTTATATGGTACTTCCATTCGTGCGTGTCGACGATAAATTGGATAATATACATGTTTCTTTCAAAGAAGCCATTCAGCAAGGAAATTTCGAATGGTTTCTGCGCTATCAAAACACCCCGCAGCAGAAAAAAGGATATACCGATGTTCCCGATTCCATTTTAAAGTCAAGTAATACTTACTATCACGGAAATGCTGATCGTTACTACACTAGGATGCGTTATTCTTATCGTACAAACATAAGTCTTGGTATTACGGCAGAAAAAGATCCGGGAGAGGAATTCTTTCGCGGTTCCCAAAAAAATGGCTTCGATTTTTATTCAGCCCATGCTTTTTTCAAGGGTGGGAAATATTTAAGAGCTGTAGCTTTGGGTGATTATCAGATCCAGATCGGTCAGGGACTAAATTTGTGGTCGGGGTATGCCTTTGCCAAAACAGCCGACGCGTCGAATATTAAAAAGACGGCGAATCCATTACGTCCGTATACATCAGTTGATGAGAACCGTTTTCTTCGCGGAGCGGCTGTAGATGTTGGTTTCAAGAATTTTTCTTTGATGACCTTTGCTTCATATAAGAAGATGGATGCTACGGTGATCGCGGATTCTTCCTTTGATGAACTGGCCTTTGTTTCCAGTATTAATATTACAGGTTACCACAGAACAAATTCAGAGATCGCCAAGAAAGATGTGTTTACAGAAAGAATGCTTGGTTCTAACTTACGCTACAGAAACCAGAATTTCCAGATCGGCGCAGCAGCTGTGTATCAAGGCTATGAGAGTTTTTACAATAAAACGACTTATCCGTATAATCAGTTCGATTTCCGAGGCAAAGATTTTGTTTCGCTGAGTGCCGATTACGCCTGGGTGTGGAAAAATTTCAATTTCTTCGGTGAAACCTCACGAACATCGTACTCCGGTAATTGGGCTAACTTGCACGGTATGTTAGTGGCCTTGGATCCCAGAGTATCGTTGAGTGTGTTATACCGCAATTACCAACGCGGGTACCAAACACTTTATAACAACGCTTTTTCGGAAGGAAGCAATACTCAGAATGAAAGCGGTATTTATACCGGGTTACGTGTAAAGCTAAATTCGGCGTGGACGGTAAATACCTATTTCGATCTTTTCAAGTTTCCATGGTTGAAATACCAGGTGGATGCGCCATCTGAAGGACACGAGTTCCTGATTCAACCCGCGTATCGTCCAAACAAGCAGCTGGAGATCTACGGACGCTTCAGACAGCAGCTACGCCAGAAGAACAGTACCATTTCCGATGGAAGTATAACTGAAATTGAAGACGTATTACAGCGCAATTACAGGATCAACGTTTCGTATGCCATTACAGAAGCTTTTACAGTAAAGACAAGGATAGAATATTTGCGTTTAAATCGAGCAAGTACTGGACATGAACAAGGCATGATCTTTACGCAAGACATTTTGTATCGACCGAAAAAATGGCCGGTGGATATTGCCTTCCGTTATGCGCTTTTTGATACCGACAGTTATAATTCCAGAATTTACACCTACGAGAACAACGCCCTGTTTGTTTTTGCCGTTCCGTCGTATTATTATCAAGGATCGAGAGCCTATTTATTGGTGCGTTATTCATTTCTTAGAAAATGCGACTTGTGGGTGCGCTATGGTAACTTCATCTACAACAACCGCTCAACGATCAGTTCCGGCTCCGAGGAGATCAAAGGGAACGTGAAATCCGACATTACAGTCCAATTGCGCATTAAGTTGTAATTCAATAAAGCACTAAAATTAATATTTACTGGAATTAGTATCTTAAAAAATTATTCACTTAATTTTAGCTATTTAAAATTCCAATTGCTCAGTTTTTCTAGTCACTGTTTTTCCAATTAATTCTTCCACGTCAGATTGGATACTTAAACTTTGGTAGTAAGCAATCTCAATTTATACCGACTACTTAACTTCGACATTTTCCTCCCATATGAGTCATGTGTAAATCCGTGCACAGGCTAAAAACAAAAAAAACCAGCCCGAAGGCTGGTTCCTAAAAACTTATATTCAGTTTTTTAGTTCTTTGCAATCGTTTTTGTTGCAGTTCCTGCGTTTGTTACCACTTGTAACAAGTAGTTGCCATTTGCTAAAGAAGAAATATCCACTGTGTTTCCAGCTTTTTGAGCGATCATTACTTTACCATCCATACTTAATACTTGGATAGCTGTAATTTTCTCAGTTGTTTCAACAGTAACTTTGTCTGTTGAAGGAACAGGGAAAATAGTAACGTTCACTGCTGGCAATTCAACCAACGACGCGGTGTTTTGGTAATAGAATAAATCTTCAGAACTCACAAAAAGAGATCCTCCTGCTGAGGTTTCTTCTAAAGTTGTTACATTATTTAAATAATTGTCTGCATCATAGGTGAAGTCTCTACCATACATTCCAAACATGCCATCCACACGCTCGGATAACAATAAATTTGAAGCACTATATGTATAGTCGTAGTTAACTGCTACAGTAGTTGTAGGCACGCCACCAAAGACCATATAGCCTACAAAATTTGTAACGTTCATGCCAGTATAATTGTAAGTACCTGAAATAAACCATACCAATGGAGTGTTTGGATCTGAGTCATCATCGATTAAGTATTTTAACGAAGAAGGTTGGTTAGATGTAAAAGTTGTTAATACTTCTTCCTGTGGCTCAAAAGTAACGCCATTATCATTGGAAAGGTATGAAATCAATCGAATAATATTGTTAGATGTCCCATCGTATACGATGGTATCAGTGGTAGTTAATGTTTCAACACCTGCTGGGTATTGATATCCATTCCTTACAATCAGACGATCGGAAGCATCA
>JBFHIN010000157.1:0-5205 GCA_041596415.1 Crocinitomicaceae bacterium
GTTGGTATACTCGATGCCGACATGCTCTTGAATAGACCAGATTACAGAGCATTTGAGCGATCCTATCATTTGATGTCCCAAGTAGCAGGTAGAGCCGGAAGGAAAAATAAAAGAGGAAAAGTGATTATTCAAACAGGTGATCCTGATCATTGGGTGATTCAAAAAGTGATCGACCACGATTACATTGGTTTTTATGAAAGTGAGATCATCGAAAGGAAGAATTTCTTTTATCCACCATTTTACAAATTGATCGAATTTACTTTAAAGCATAAAGATGAACGACTATTGGACAAAGGTTCTTTTGAATTTGCGAATGCTTTAAAAGAAGTATTCAAGGAACGTGTAATAGGTCCCGAATTTCCTATCGTTTCAAGAATTAATAATTATTATTTAAAAACTGTTCTTCTTAAGATCGAAAAAGAGGCCTCAGATAAAATTATAAAGGAACGCATCCAAAGCATCATAGATACTTTTTACAGCGTTCCTTCATATAAATCGATCCGAATAATTGTGGACGTCGATCCCGCTTAACCAAGGTATGATTTTAACATCCGGCTTCGGGACGTGTGTTTCAATCGTCGGATTGCTTTTTCTTTAATTTGTCGAACTCTTTCTCTTGTCAGATCAAAACGCTCTCCTATTTCTTCGAGCGTCATTGGATGCTTACCATTTAATCCGTAATAAAGTCTGATAACGTCGCCTTCACGCGATGTTAATGTAGATAACGAACGCTCAATATCCTTCTGTAAAGATTCAGTTACCAGTTCCTTTTCAGGTCCAGGAAGTGAGTCATTCAATAGTACGTCATACATACTTGAAGAAGATTCATCACCCTCAACCAGAGGCGCATCCATAGATACATGTCTACCACTGTTGGCAAGAGATTGTTTTACCTCCTCAGGCGATACTTCCAGAAATTCTGCAAGTTCATCTGCTGAAGGCGGACGTTCATATTTCTGCTCTAATTCAGAAAATGCACGATTAATTTTATTGATCGTACCAATTTTGTTCAATGGTAAACGAACAATTCTCGCCTGTTCTGCTAATGCTTGAAGTATGGATTGGCGAATCCACCATACGGCATATGAAATAAATTTAAATCCACGTGTTTCGTCAAATCTTTCAGCGGCTTTGATCAATCCAAGGTTCCCCTCGTTAATTAGGTCTGGTAATGCCAGACCCTGGTTCTGGTACTGTTTAGCTACTGAAACAACAAATCGTAGGTTAGCTTTTGTCAATCGTTCAAGGGCTCTTTTGTCACCTGCCTTAATTTTGCGTGCCAATTCAACCTCCTCTTCAGGAGAAATCAATTCAACACGACCAATTTCTTGCAAGTATTTGTCTAAAGAAGCCGTCTCACGATTTGTGACTTGTTTGGTAATTTTTAGTTGTCTCATGTCGGTACGTTTTAAAGTTTGTACTCTATTAGTATAACGTTTAATCTAGTAAATAGTTGGCTTACAAGAGTATAAATTTTGGACTTTTTAACATTAAATGAATATTTATGCTAAACGATTGAACATTATCTTATGTCTCACTATTAACGATAACTTTCAAATTAGTTTCATTAGTTTTGTAACATGAAAATTCTAATGGTATGCTTGGGAAACATTTGCCGGTCTCCTTTAGCTGAAGGAATACTACAGGCAAAAGTGGATCGTGAAGGATTGAATGTAGATGTAGATTCGGCGGGGACTTCCAACTTTCACATCGATGAAAAACCGGATTCTAGAATGATTAAAACAGCGCTTACATTTGGAATTTCGATCGATCATTTGAGGGGAAGACAATTTTCGCAGGCCGATTTTGATATTTTCGACATTATTTATGCCATGGATCAGAGTAATTATAAAAATATTATAGCTTTGGCGCGAACTGATAGAGATCGAAACAAGGTACGTCTGATTTTGAATGAATTATATCCTGATTCAGATCAACAAGTACCTGATCCTTATTTTGGGGGTGAAGAAGGATTTGTTGAAGTATACACCATGCTAGACAAGGCAACAGAAGTAATTATTGAAAAAATCAAACAGAATGAGCTACGGTAAATTATTTCTAGTTCCAAACACCTTAGGAGGAGAATCATTAAACGATATTATTCCTAAGGATGTAATAGATTTGGTGAAGGATTTGCGACATTTCGCAACTGAAGAGATCAAATCGGCAAGAAGACTGCTTCGTAAAATGGATCGCGAATTTCCCATCGATGAAAGTGTTTTTCTGCCTTTGACTAAAAAATCATCGATTGAGGATCTTCTGGGAATTATTGCTCTTTTGAAGGAAGGACATAATGTGGGAATCATTTCTGAGGCAGGTTGTCCTGGTATTGCTGATCCAGGTGGAGCATTGGTTTCTCTAGCTCATTCGAAAAAAATTGAAATTCTACCTCTAGTGGGACCAAGTTCAATCCTCTTGGCATTAATGGGGAGTGGTTTCTCGGGACAACAATTTTGTTTCCATGGTTATTTGCCCAAAGAAAGAAAAGATCGTATACGAAAAATAAAAGATTTTGAGGGTGATGCGCGAAGAAACGGGATCACACATATCTTCATGGATACTCCTTTCAGAAATATGAACGTTTTAGACGATCTTTTGAATGAACTGGCAGATACTACTCAAATTTGTATCGCTTCGAATCTGACTTTAAATGATCAAAAAATCAGTACAATGTCAGTAAAAGATTGGAGAGAACACGCTTACGATCTGAACAAAATTCCGGCAATGTTCTTAATAGGTCAACGACAATAATTTATTTGAAACTTCGACTTTTCTTGATCGCTTCGTAGGCATCCTGAATGTTCTGGAACTTTTCTTTGGCACCCTTTTGAAACTCTTCACCCATTTGAGCAACTTTATCGGGATGGAATTTCACCGCCATGGTGCGATAGGCTTTTTTCACTTCTTCATCTGAGGCTGAAGGATCTATTCCTAGTACCGCGTAATCTGAATTTACATTGCGGTAGAACATATTCTTAACACTTTCAAATTCCATTTGAGGAATACTAAGCATATCAGCTATATTCTGAATAACACGCATTTCAACTTCCGAAACGTGCCCATCTGCTTTGGCAATCCCAAATAAATAATGAACTAGCTGAATACGTACTTCAGGTTGCATACGCATTCGTATATCTTGACAAATACGCTGTAACGGGATTTGACCTGAATCAATGAATCGTTTTAATACTTGTAGATGCGATGCATTAAATCGCGGTCCGAACTGCTGTGTAAAAAACGACTTAACATAATCCAATTCAGCTTTCAGGACTTTACCATCTGCCGTCATTACCGCTGCAGATAAGGCCATCAGCATACTCTGAATATCATTACTGGAAGTACGTTGTTGATAATATTGAAATAATTCGTCCGGCGAAAACGTACGACCCTCCCGCTCTGCCTCATGCCTCAACTGACCCATGATGCGTTGATAATTATCTACAAAGGTTCCTACGATAAAACCTAAAAAACCACCGAAAAAACTGCGTCCGAACAGGAAATAACCCAACAGACCTAAAATCCATTTAAACAATGTACTAAAGTATTAAGATAAAGATTGGAGGAGTCAACGACTCCTCCTTGTTAAATTATTTGGGAAAATTAATCGATTTGCTCGATACTTCTTTCAATAAATGCATTCAATGCTTCTCCTTTTAACATTCCTTGTGAAAGAAGTGCAAGATCTGTCAATTGCTTGGCGATATTTTTTTGTTCGTCACCTGATTTTTCTAAAAGAGCTCCCACTTTAGGATGATTTGCATTTACTACAAGATTGTGCATTTCTGGAAATGCACCGTAAAATCCAGCTCCACCCATGCGCTGCTGCTCCATCATCCTACGTATAAACTCGGGTTGGGTAACAATGATTGGTGATTCTTCTTCGCTCATGGCCTGAAATTGAATCGTGAATTTCTCCTTGTTGACAGAATCTTCGAAAACAGGCTTTAATTTTTCCTCGTCCTCTTTAGAAAGTTTTGAAGGAATATCATCAGATTTTTGGATTAGCTTATCTAAGGAATCTGAATCCACACGAGCAAAAGTAATTCCTTCGAATTCCTGCTCTAATTTAGAAATCCAATGAGGGACCAATGGACCGTTCAAGTGTAACACGTCATACCCTCTTTCCTTTGCTTTTTTAACAAATGAATATTGCCCCTCACTATCGTTCGTATACAAGAATACAACTTTGTTATTCTTATCAGTTTGAAGCGCAGCTACTTTCTCTTTGTACTCTTCAATAGTGAAAAATTGACCTGATTCACTTTTCAATAGGCTAAATCCTTTTGCTTTCTCTGCGAATTTGTCCTCTGATAAGGATCCATATTGCACAAACACTTGAAGATCGTCCCATTTTGACTCAAAATCAGCCCTGTCTTTTTTAAACATTTCAGCCAATTTATCCGCCACCTTCTTTGTGATATGCGCAGAAATCTTCTTTACATTACTGTCGCTTTGCAGATATGAACGTGAAACGTTTAATGGAATATCCGGTGAATCGATTACCCCATGCAACAAGGTTAAAAATTCAGGTACAATGTTCTCTACAGAATCTGTAATAAAGACCTGATTGGAATACAAATTGATTTTATTGCGCTGGATCTCAACATTTTCCTTGATCTTTGGAAAGTATAGAATTCCTGTTAGATTGAAGGGATAATCTACATTCAGGTGAATATGGAACAGAGGACTTTCGAAGGTCATTGGATATAATTCGCGGTAGAAATTCTGATAATCCTCATCCTTCAAATCCACCGGAGCTTTTGTCCAAGCCGGTTCAGTATTATTTATTTGATTCGGAACTTCAATCGCAACTCTTTTCACTTTACCATTTTCATCCTTTTCTCCTTCTGGTGAATCAATATATTCTGTTTTAGTTTCAAAAAAAACAGGAATAGGCAAGAATTTGCAGTATTTATTCAAGATCTCCGAAACCTTAGATTTTTCTAAAAACTCCAAGGAGTCCTCTGCAATGTAAAGTACAATATCGGTCCCTCTATCGCTCTTATCAATTTCAGTAATGGTATATTCAGGAGATCCGTTACTTTCCCATTGCACTGCTTGAGTACCTTCGTTTCTTGAAAGAGTTCTTATCTGAACCTTCTCTGCCACCATAAAAGCAGAATAAAATCCTAAACCAAAGTGTCCAATGATCTGTTCAGCACCTTCTTTTCCTTTATACTTCTGAACAAACTCCTCTGCACCTGA
>JBFHIN010000158.1:0-5184 GCA_041596415.1 Crocinitomicaceae bacterium
ACGCCATTATACCAATTACTTCAAAGGCTTGGCTCATTTTAAATCATACAGAACAAAACTAGTGACCTCTTTCGAACTCAATGAAATATTAGACACCTTGGCCGAAATAGAGGCAAAGGAACAAGAATTTCAATTTGTAGGTTGATTCTTTAGTGATTCAATCCAAACCATAGCATCTTGCACGTTGTTGAATATTTTGGTTGGAACAACAGGGTTGTAGTTGTTAATGTAGAAATCAGCGATCATTTTTAGTGAAAGTGTAGTTACAACTAGCGCATCGGCAATCGAGTTTTCATTATTTTCCGGAGAAGCTGCCCATAAACGTACCTCAGGATCAATTTCAGCAAAGGGTTGAAATTCAAAAATATTATAGAATTTACCACCACCGTTTTCCTCCACAAATTGATAACCCTCTTCTAATTCTTTTTTACTGATCTTGACACCCGACTTTACTGTCACATGAAAAATGTCGTTCGTGTACAATCGGAAAATGAAAAATTCACTTTCCTTAATTGAAAGAAGATCAGAAATTATACTTTTCACCATGACAAAAAATAGTAGTGGTTAAGGCATAGTAAAAGGTAGAATTTCGAGGTTTGAAAGGGTTAGAAATCTTTCGATTCGTCAAATATATATAATTTATCGATAAGCAAAGCAATTATATCGATAAAAATTAAACCACATTCAAGTAATGAGCCATGTATATCTTAAAAGAATCCTTAATTTTAGGGCAAAATTCAGGATATATGCAACGTTATCAAAATTATGCTTTAGGCAAATGGATGGATGGGGAAGGAGTAGAATCAAACCTCTATAATGCAATTACGGGAGATTTGATCGGACAAGTTTCTAGTGTCGGATTAGATTACCAGGCAATGCTGGATTATGCGAAAAAGACCGGTGGAAGTAAATTGCGTAAAATGACCTTCCAAGAACGAGGAAGAATGCTAAAGGCGCTTGCTTTACATTTATTGACCAAAAAGGAGAAATATTATGAAGTTTCTTCTTGGACAGGTGCTACACGCGTTGATTCTTGGATTGATATTGAAGGAGGTATAGGTAATTTGTTTGCTAATGCTTCATTGCGTAGACAATTTCCTGATCTACCTTATTATGTGGATGGCGTTGCAGCCCCTTTATCTAAGAATGGAACATTTATCGGTCATCATATTATGGTACCAAAGGAAGGTACGGCAATACATATCAATGCATTTAATTTCCCGATTTGGGGGATGCTTGAAAAAATAGCGGTGAATTTAATGGCTGGTGTTCCTGCGATTGTTAAACCTTCTGAATATACTTGTTATTTGACAGAGGTGATGGTAAGAGATATCATTGATTCTAACATATTACCGGAGGGATCCTTACAGCTAGTATGTGGCTCAGGACGTGGCATCTTGGATCATGTATCCTCAGAGGATGTGATCACATTTACAGGAAGTGCCAAAACCGGTAAAATGCTTAAGTCCCTTCCTCAGATCGTCGAACAAAGTACCCTGTTCAATCTCGAAGCGGATTCCCTAAATGCAAGTATATTAGGAATACATGCCGTACCTGGAACAGAGGAATTTGATCTTTTTATCAAAGAAACTGTTAAGGAGATTACGATAAAAGCGGGACAGAAATGTACAGCCGTCCGAAGAATTTTGGTACCTGAAAATATGATTGATGAGGTGGAAAAGGGTATTGCGGCACGTTTAGCGACAACTAAAATGGGAGATCCAAGTGTTGAAGGTGTAAGAATGGGAGCTTTAGCAACTCGCGATCAGGTGGAAAGAGTAAAGGCAAGTGTAGAGCAATTAGCACGAACACAAAATATCGTCTATGGAAATATGGATGAATTTGAAGTACATGGTGCCGATCGAGATACAGGAGCATTCTTCCCTCCAATATTGTTCAGAAATGATCATCCATTTGAAAAAACTGACGTACATGAAATAGAAGCCTTTGGACCGGTTTCAACTATAATGCCTTATAAGAACATCGAAGAAGCCGTTGCCATTGCCAAATTGGGTAAAGGATCTCTGGTTTCGTCTATCGTAACGCCAAATGACAAAGAAGCAACTGAATATGTGGTTGGAGCAGCAAGCATGCACGGAAGGATTTTAGTCTTAAATAAAGATTGTGCCAAGGAAAGTACGGGTCATGGTTCACCAATGCCATTACTTACGCATGGTGGACCTGGACGTGCCGGTGGTGGTGAAGAAATGGGTGGGAAAAGAGGAGTTCTGCATTATTTACAACGCACTGCAATTCAGGGACACCCTACAACAATTACAAAAATCACCCAGCAATTTCAGGTTGGAGCTGCAATGCCTGAAGCCAATCCACATGTATTCAGAAAGCATTTTGAGGAACTGGTAGTGGGAGAAACAGTCTTCACACATAAGCATACGGTGACTGAAACTGATATTGTGAATTTCGCCAATGTATCAGGCGATAATTTCTACGCACACATGGATGCAACGTCCTTGGACGGAACGATCTTTGAACAACGTGTAGCCCATGGATATTTTATTCTTTCTAAAGCGGCGGGTCTTTTTGTTGACCCTAAGAAAGGACCTGTATTGTTGAACTACGGAATAGATGAGGCACGATTCACCAAGCCTGTTTATCCGGGAGCTACGATAGGCGTTCGTTTTACTGTGAAAGAGAAGATTGATCAGGAAAAGAAGTCGGAGGATGATATAGCCAAAGGAATAGTGAAGTTTTTAGTCGACGTATACGACGAGACGGGTGAAACTGTGGCGCTGGCAACCATACTCACTATGGTTAGAAAATTAGATCAGGAATAAGAAAAGGGCACGTTAAAGTGCCCTTTTTTAGTTAGAATTGGAAATAAACGAATGGTTTAAAGGTATCAGAGACTGCTTGATACATAATAATAATGATAACTGCCACTGAAAAAGCCTGAATGGGCATTGGAGTTTGAGTAAAGGCAGTTTCCCACATATCCTTTATTTTTTGAGGTAACCAGTGAACGATGTATCCGAAGAGCATCACCCAGAAAACACTTTGGAAAGCCCCTAAAACCTTAACAAAAGTATTCCATTCGAAACCAAAATGATTCCAGATCTGATTTAACATGATCATTGGTGCGCCATCATCTTCAAGTCTAAACCAAATTCTTGAGAAAGTGATAAAATTAAAGGTTAAGAATATTTTCCAGAAATGAACAATTCCCCAACTTTTGTCTTCGTACGGTGATATCTTTTTCCAATGGTTATAAATTACCAGGGCTACACCATTCATAGCTCCCCAAATAACGAAATTCTCACTGGCTCCATGCCATAATCCTCCAACTACCATGGTGATTAACAAGTTGAGGTCGCGGTGCACATAGCGTTTGAAATCCGGTACGACCAACACGCCAATTGTGTAAAACGCCATTAATCCGGCATATACAAATAGCAATTCGTACCATTGCGTTATAAATATCAAAAAGGTGAAAATAACGGTTGTCGCTACGTAAGTTCCAACTCCACCGGTTTTATTACCACCTAGAGGGATGTAGAGATAATCGCGCAGCCATGAGCCGAGAGATTTGTGCCATCTACGCCAAAACTCAGCAACACTGCGTGCTTTATAAGGAGAATTGAAATTTTCCAATAATTTGAAGCCCATAAGTCGTGAAACGCCGATCGCAATATCCGTGTAACCAGAGAAATCGCCATAGATTTGAAGTGAATATCCCCACATGGCAAGAATACTAACAAAACCCGGATAAGCATCAGGGGCATCGGCTACTTTGTCAATGAAGTGTATGGCAATGTAATCGGCAAGAACGATCTTTTTAATCAAACCTTTGACAATTTGTATTACTGCCCAGCTGAAATCTGTTTTATCAAGTTGAAAAGGTTCTCTGATTTGCGGAATAAAATCTCTTGCTCTAACAATTGGACCTGCAACCAGTTGCGGAAAGAAGGTCACAAAAAAGGTGTAATCGAAGAAATTCTTGACCGGCTTGATTTCTTTTCTGTAAATGTCAACGAAGTAAGAAATACTTTGGAAGGTGAAAAACGAAACACCCACAGGTAGAATAATTTTATCTACTGCGAAATAATTTCCGTCGAAGAAACTGTTACCCCAATAAGAGAAATGATTGAAGATTTCGAATTTGGTGTAGAACATATCGTTAAATGCACCAGTAAAGAAATAGGCATATTTGAAATATCCTAAAACCGCTACATTCAGAAAAGCGGCAAGACCAATGATGAGTTTTTGACCTAAATTATTTTTGGTGGAATGCACCCATCGACCGAAGAAATAGTTACCTATCAAACTGCAGGTGAGAAGTATAACGAAAAGTCCTGATGTCTTGAAATAGAAAAATAGACTGACAACCGTGAGAAAAAAGCTTCTGGCAATTTTGTATTTATGGATGAAGGAGAATACCACCATCACTACCAGAAAGAAAAGCCAGAAATCCAACTGAGTAAAAATCAGCGGTTCTTTTTCATTAAACGAAAAAATCTGTAAAAGTCTTTCCATCAATTCTTTAATTTAGATTGATCATGTATTTTCATTTGATCCATGAATTTCAAAAATGCATCGATCAGTAAATCTCCTTTTAAGTGATAACCCCTTGTTGTAAAGTGTACCAAGTCACTTTGCATGAGTCCGTTTCTATTCCATGTCTTCGAGGAACCTAGTTCACCCATGATCCCATAAACATCCCACACGGGAATTTTATATTGTTCGGCCAATTCTTCGATCACTTCTCGCTCTCTGGCAATGTTTCTATTCAAGTAACTTCGCTTATAATAGGAATCGTTTGGTACGGTAAGTAAAATGGCGCATTTTGGATTTGCACGCAGAACGATTTGCATCATCTTTTCCAGATTTCTTTTATATACCTGAGGATCGAACTTATCGTAGGGAACATTTCCGTCATTAGTACCAACAGAAAAAGCAAAGAAATCAGGCGGATATAATTTTAGCTGTTCCTCGAAATTCTTGTTCGCTAGGTATGTGTAAAGACCTGCTCCATTAATTCCGATACTGGTATAAGAAATACCAGGTTCTTCATTCATAAACTGAAATCCATAGATCTCAAGCTCCAATCTTTCCTCTGTAATTCTTGAAAATTGAAGGTCCATTTTATCAATCGGATCCGTGAAAAAAACATCTGTGTATCCTTTCTCTCTGTTCATGATGGTTTTCAGAATGAGGATTTCATCTGCT
>JBFHIN010000159.1:0-5161 GCA_041596415.1 Crocinitomicaceae bacterium
GTTTCTCCTTCAACGACTCAGACCTATTATTGTGAAGTTTCAGGTCTATGTGGTTATAAACAGATGCTAAGTGCAACCGTTACCGTCAAACCTTTGCCAAGTACAGCCATTACTCAAGGCGCCTCCACGAGTATTTGTGCAGGAGGATCAGTAACATTAAATGCAACTGGTGCAACAACGTATTCTTGGAGTAATGGTGTAAATGCTGCTAATAATACGGTAAGTCCAGGAACCACTACTGCATATACAGTGACGGGTACAACAAATGGCTGTACTGCGAATGCCAATATTAATGTAGTGGTTAATAGTAATCCTACCTTATCAACGGCACCGACGAGTACTGATTCAAATTGTGGTTCATCAACTGGAGCCTTGACAGGGGCTGTCGGTAGTGGAGCTGCACCCATTGGATACATATGGACAAATGGAAGTGGAACAACAGTGGGAACTTCTCAAAATTTGATCAATATACCTGCTGGAGTTTATTATTTGCAAATCACAAGTGGTAACGGATGTAATTCGAACTTTGGTCCTTATAACGTAATAAATCCTGGAGCCCCTTCAGCTCCTACAATCGTAGTCGATGACAACACACCATGTCTAAACGGTTCAGTTCAGCTCACGGCTTCAAGCGGATCGGCTGGAGCAACTTTCGATTGGAATGGTCCATCGTCATTCACGGCGAATACCGCAACGATAAATTTAATAAACGTATCGCAAGCAAACCAAGGTAACTATTGCGTTACAGCTACTGCTGCTGGTTGTACAGGTCCTGCATCTTGTCAACCTATCACGGTTTTAGCTTTACCTCCTGTTGATGCTACTCCATTAAATAACGATTCAACAATTTGTATGAATTCCTCTTTCAGTATTAATGCCTCAGGAGCGACCACTTACAGTTGGACCGGACCAAATGGGTTCACAAGTTTAAACTCTAACAATGCATTTACGAGTGCCAATTCCTCCATGAATGGTTATTATATAGTTACAGGTACAGATGGAAATGGCTGTGTCAATAAAGATTCAGTTTTGATAGCAATACTTCCATTGCCGACCATAAACGTTGCTGCAAATGGAGGAATCACGACTGTTTGTGTCAACAGTAATGTATCTTTACTTGCAACAGGAGCTACAAGCTATTCCTGGACTGGTCCAAATAGCTTTAGTGCCAACGTTTCAAATCCAACGATAATAAACACCACCACTTCTAGTGAAGGTTGGTATGTTGTGGAAGGTACAGATAGCGAAGGATGTTCATCAAAGGATAGTTTGCGCATTTCGATTGTTTCATTTGTTCCGGCACAAGCAGCTATCAGTGATTCGTTGATTTGTCCTGGAGAATCTGTGAACTTGTATGGTTCGGGAGGGATTTCATACGTCTGGACTGGACCTATGAGCTTTTATTCAACCAATCAAAATACAACATTGTCAAGTTTGGATTATGGTAATTCAGGTTACTATTATCTCACAGTTACGGATGATAATGGATGTCAGGGATACGACTCAACACATCTGACGGTAGATAACACCATTGACTGCATATTCATTCCAGATCTGGTTACTCCAGATGGTGATAATTTGAATGACAACTGGCAGATTAATGGCTTGGACAAATTCCAAAATGCAGAGGTTGAAATATACAACCGTTGGGGGAATTTAATCTACTATTCTTCTCCATACAATAATGATTGGGTTGGAAACGTGAATCGGGGTACAACCATCGACGGTAAAGATGGCAAAGTTCCTACCGGAACCTATTTTTACATCATTCGACTCAATGAAGGTGATAAACCACCATTCAAAGGATACATTGAAGTTCAATATTAAAAGATACAGACATGAAAAAACTTCTTTTAATACCATTTATCGCTTTATCTTTTTGGGGTAACTCCCAACAGGATGAACAAATGTCGTTGTACATGTACAATCCGCTCTATTTCAATCCAGCATATGCAGGCAGTCGAGATGCAATCAGTACAGTCGCTATGGCACGTTTTCAGTGGGTTAATTTTAAAGGTGCTCCGATGAGTCAATGGTTCAGTGTCCACTCTCCTATTCTTCATAAAGCTATGGGAATTGGTGCTCATGTAATTAATGATCAAATTGGAAATCGAACCCGTACATCCGCTTATGCAGATGTGAGTTCAAGTATTCAAGTAAACAAAAATAAGGACAGAATTGCTGTAGGATTAAGTGGTGGATTCGATGCCTTGGGATATGATTTCTCAAATGTTCAGGTTAACGACCTAACTGATCCATATTTAGGAAAAGTTGTAAATCAAACGAAACCTAATATTGGAGCAGGAATATATTACTATGGCCGAAAGCATTTCATTGGAGTTTCCGTTCCTCGCCTTTTCGAATCAAAAATAAAAGATGTGAATGAAGTATTGCATACTTTAAATTCACGTCACTACTTCATTTCCGGTGGATACGTTTTTGATCTCAATAGTGTTTTAAAACTTAAACCTTCCACGTTGATCAAGTATACCCCTAACACACCAATAACTTTCGATGCTAACGTAAGTTTATTGATGTATGACAGAATTTGGACAGGTTTAATGTATCGTTATAATGAATCTGCGGGTGTAAATGTCGTTTATCACATCAACCCATCATTTCAATTCGGATATGTGTACGATTTTCCAATAAATGGATTAAGAACCTATCAATCCGGTTCTCACGAAATTGTTCTTCAATACGATTTTCAACCAAAAAAATCTGTCTACAGTTCACCAAGATATTTCTAATATGAGGATAATTCTTTCTTTTTTATTCGTATTAACGATCTTTTTCAGCCAGGCTCAATTAAAATCTAAAATTGCAAATACCCATTTCAATAGAATGGAATATGCGCAGTGTGTAGAGATGTACGACGAGTTGGCTAATAAATTTTTGAAAGCAAAAAGTAAACCTGACGCTGAATGGGAATATGTTAGAAGAGCTGCAGAATCGCATTTCTACCTTTTTGAAATGGCAAAGAGCGCAAATTTTTATACAAAACTATTACAAGCGAATAGAATTACAGAAAGGGACAGGGAATTTTTAATTCAAGCGTTGCGCTACCAAGGGAATTATTCAGAAAGTGAGAAACTGCTTCTTGAGAGTAAAAACCTTTTTCCTTCTAACACTTTTTTCTCCAGAAATTATAGCCAATTGGATGATTTTAATAAATTATTCGAAGATTCCGCTCAGTACACGTTGAAAGATCCGGGAATTAACTCTGGAATGGGTGACTTCGCTCCGAATTACTCCAAAGACGGGTTGGTTTATGCAACGAAATCCAGCAACACCAAAGCAATTCATGCAACATATGGATGGGATGACAGCTATTATATTAATTTAAAAGAAGCGAAATTTCTTAACGATTCGGTTCTTGGAAAAAGTAGTTTATTGAGACATCAATATTTATCGAAAGCACATGATGGTCCTGTGAGTTTTAACGCAACGAATGACATGATGGTCATTACAAAAAACACACTCGGAAAGAAAAAAGGAAAAAATGTGATCGTTCTGTCTCTCTATTTCTCGACAATTGTCAATGGAGAATGGACTACTTTAAAACCGTTCAAATACAATAATTCTTCCTATAACGTTGGTCACGCTGTTTTTGCAGAAAATGATAAAGCGCTCTATTTTGTTTCGGATATGGAAGGTGGATTTGGCGAAGCGGATATTTACGTGAGTAGATGGATAAATAACGACTGGAGTGAACCAATAAATCTGGGTCCGACAATCAATACTGAGAAGAACGAGTTATTCCCTTATGTGATCAATGACAATTTGTATTTTGCCTCGAACGGACATTTCGGACTTGGTGGATTAGATATTTTTGTCAAAGAATTAAAGACCAGTGCCCCCGTGAAAAACCTTGGATATCCTGTGAATACGTCACATGATGATTTTGGATTCATCGCTGATTCTACAGAGAATCATGGATACTTCTCCACCAACAGAGGTGATAATATCGATCGTATTTATGCATACGATAAAAAACCTGTAATCATTAATCTTGTTGGTTTTGTATATGCTAAATACAAAGAAAAGGAGCCAATTGAAAATCAGGTCGTGTACATTGAAAATGTTACCAATGAGACTATCGATTCTACTTTCACCAATGAATTTGGTCAATTTACTGCTCCGATAAAAAAGAATGAGCAGTACCACTTATACACCCAGAAAGAAGAGTTCGTTCCTATAAAAGACGCCTTAATTTCAACAGAAAACATCAAGAAAGACAGTACTTTTTATTGTGACTTGGCGCTCAAGCCAACAACCATATTAATTCATTTAAGAGTTGTTGAGGCAAAAACAGGTAAAGTTATACCTTACGCAAAAACTAGCGTCACTGATTATGCGTTAAATAAAGACACCATGATGTTGACCAAGGAGAATGGAACAGTCACAATGAAAGTAGAGCGTAACAAAACATACTGGGCACATGGTTCAAAAAAAGGATATGTAGATGACAACGTAACTTTCAACAGTGCCAACGAAAACGATAAAGTGATCGATCTGGAATTACGTCTCCCCCCTATCGTTAAAGGTGAAAAGTTCAAACTTGAAAACATATTCTATGATCTGAACAAAGCAAGTCTTCGTCCTGAAAGTAGGATCGCATTAGATAAACTGGCCGATTTTATCATTAAAAATGATTTGCGTATAGAGTTGAGTGCGCATACAGATGCACGAGGAAGTGACGCTTACAATATGAAATTATCACAAGCTCGCGCACAAAGTTGTGTTGATTACCTAATTACAAAAGGAGTTCGCAAAAGTAGTATAATAGCCAAAGGATATGGGGAAACTCAATTACTCAACAAATGTAAGAATGGCGTTACGTGTACTGAAGATGAGCACCAAGAAAATAGGAGAACTGAGATCAAAATACTATAAAAAAACCCATGCAGTGGGTTTTCTGAAGCTTCAGAAAACACGTTTAGGATTGCCGGAACTCGCTGTAATCTGCTGTTTGATATGATCTCTTCATTCGAAAATGATGCAGCCCGCCATTGAAATCCCAAAGACTCTCCTTAAGGTCAAAATTGTTAAGCTTCAAGAGTAATCTGCATGGGCTCCGAAAAACGGATAAGGTCACTTTGCTTCTAATCAAGCCGTACCTATGAACCAAAGGTAGAAATTTAAGGTGGTCCAAACAAAA
>JBFHIN010000160.1:0-5151 GCA_041596415.1 Crocinitomicaceae bacterium
AGTGCTCTTATTTTACGTTTTCCGGAGTAGTTTCTTTCTTCTCCTAAAAGTTGCAGAATTGGAATGGAAAAAGCAGCTGTCTTTCCTGTTCCTGTTTGAGCACAACCAAGTAGATCATGTCCTTCTAAAACTAATGGTATTGCTTGTTCTTGTATTGGTGTTGGTTGAGTATAACCTTCTTCTTCAATTGCCTTAAGAATTGAATTGGTAATTTTTAAATCGCTAAAATGCATGTATGCTTGTTAAAAGAAAGGGAATTCTTTTCAGAACTACTTATTTCCCATATTAAGTTGCAAAGTTAGTGAATTAATATGGATATGCTAAAAATAAAAAAGGCAGCCCGCAGACTGCCTCCTTCTTTCTATGAACGTGGTTACAATTTAACTAGTTTATGCGTTTGAACGCCATTATCTGAAATAACTTTCAACAGATAATTTCCGGCATTCATCCCTGTTGTATTGATCAGATGCTTAGATCCAAATGAATTTGCATCCATAACAATTCGTCCGTTTAGGTCCATTAAGATAACATGAAGTGCTGTATTATCATCTGAGTAAACAACTAATTCGTTATCAAAAGGATTTACCACTTTTAATTCCGTTGCTTTTTTAGCCTCAACGCCCATCATTGCAGGATTCAAATATATTCTGTCATTGGTTTTCAAGTAGCGATAAGTACCCGATTTTTGCGGACAATAAAGAGTTAGATATAGATCATATACTCCTGTAGCATTATTTGGTGTAGTATAAGGAACTGATATCTGAACTACTACTAATCCACTCGAATTCAGTAATGTCCAATTTACGATAATCGAATCTGCAGTTACGTATGTGTACCCATTAACATATGCCGAGTCAATATCCAAGAAGTTTGTGATACAATCAATTACCCATTGATCTCCCAAAGAGCCAACACTTGTAGAATCACCAAAAGAGCCATTATTCCCTATAACAATAACTGTATCTGCAGGATCGGCACTCATCCCAACGTTTCCGGTTACAGTATATGCGCAACCATTAGCATCAGTAACGACACAATAGTACATATTATAGCATAAACCCGTTACAGAACTGGTTGTCGCTCCGGTATTCCAAGAATAAACATAAGGCGCAGTTCCACCACTGGCCTGAACAATTGCACTTCCATCACAATTCATACTATCCGAAACAGCTGAAGTTGTCATGTTTGCCATGAAATTCGCACAAGGGTTCCCTGATCCATTTTGGATAATGAAAGTATAACTGAAAGTTCCTGAATTATTGGAATAAGTCAAAACGTAAGTACCTGCACACAAGCCGCTCACGGACATTCCACCATATTGGATCACAGATCCGTTGCCAGTCCAGACGTTTAGGCTGTCAATAACTGTTGAATCAGTAATTACAGCTGTACCATTACAGGAATTTGGGTCTGTAGTATTGGTTGTAGTAACCATATTTTGTGCAAAAAGCCCCGCAGACGCTAAAGCAAAGAGAATACCTAGGTATATATTTTTCATAGTAGTAAATTTTCGTTTTCAACGATTAGACGATGTAATTTCCATAAAAGTTGGCTCATTTACAACTATTTTTGAATTCTTTTTAAACCAACCCTTTTTCTTGCTGCATCAATTTCCAAAATTTGAACCTCGACATGTTCGTGCAATGAAATGAATTTAGCGGGATCATCCACATAAACGTCTGCAAGATTTGATTTGTGAATTAAACCATTTTCTTTGATCCCAATATTCACGAAAGCCCCAAAGGCCGTCACGTTGGTAACTATTCCGGATAAGATCATGCCCGTTTTTAAGTCTTCGATAGTTCGAATTGATGCATCAAATTCTAAAACTCTTGCCTTCTTTCTTGGATCACGACCCGGTTTTTTTAATTCCTTGACAATATCTTTAAACGTAAATTCATCTATTTCAGCAAATTGATCCTTCTTAATTTGTTCGATCAACTTCTCATTACCAATTAGATCCTTGATTTCCACGCCCATTTTTTCTGCGAAATTATCCACTATCCAATAGCTTTCCGGGTGAACCGATGAATTGTCCAATGGATGAATAGGATCTTGAATTCGTAAAAACCCTGCGGCCTGCTCAAACGCTTTCTCTCCAAGACGCTTTACTTTTTTCACCTCATCCCTAGATTTGAAACCACCATGTTCAGTCCGGTATTCAACAATATTCTCTGCCAATGCAGGCCCAAGTCCTGAAACAAAACTCAATAAATATGGCGATGCCGTGTTTAAATCCACGCCAACGGTGTTTACACAAGAAACCACGACATCATTAAGGGCATCTTTTAACATGGTTTGATCAACTTCGTGTTGATACTGTCCAACACCCACAGATTTAGGATCGATCTTCACTAATTCTGCCAATGGATCCATCAAACGTCTGCCAATGGACACTGAACCTCTCACTGTAACATCGTAATCCGGAAATTCCTTTCGCGCAATTGCACTTGCCGAATAAATAGAAGCACCGTCTTCTCGCACAACATAAACTTCGATATCTCGATCAAAACGAATACGCTTGATAAATGCCTCAGTCTCCCTACCGGCAGTTCCATCTCCAACGGCGATGACTTCTATTTTATAAGCTTGTACCAACTGCGCAATTTTTGCTTGAGCAGCGGCCGATTCTTTTTGTGGAGGATGTGGGAAGATCGTTGTATTACTTAATAAAGTTCCCGATTCATCCAGGCAAACTACTTTACAACCGGTTCTAAAACCCGGGTCGATGGCTAGTACACGCTTTGATCCTACCGGAGGAGCGAGTAATAGTTGACGTAAATTGGTAGAAAATATTTTAATCGCCTCTTTATCTGCTTTTTCCTTGGCTTCATTAAGCATTTCGTTTTCAAGCGACGGATACATTAGTCTTTTGTAGGCATCTTTACACGCAATTTGTACCTCTTGTGCACATAGGTCGTTCCCTTTCACAAAAAAGCGTTCGGTCATCTCAATTGCCTCATCATGCTCAGGATGCACCTTTAAAGAGAGCATTCCTTCTCTTTGGGCTCTGTATATGGCCAAAAATCGATGAGATGCCGTTTTATGGAGTGGTTCTTTGAAATCGAAATAGTCCCTATATTTTTCAGCTTCTGTCTCTTTACCTTTTATCAATTTTGCATGAAGTACAGACCTACGTTTAAATAAATTTCTGACCTTCGCTCTGAGGGAGGCATTTTCATTGATCCACTCAGCAATTATATCTCTTGCACCGGCCAATGCCATTTCTTCATCTAAAACATCTCCTTTAACAAATTTCTGAGCCAAATACTCTGGATCTCCACCACGTTGACTCATGATCATTTTTGCCAAAGGTTCTAATCCCAATGCTTTTGCTTTATCTCCTTTGGTTTGTCTTTTTTGTTTAAAAGGCAAATAAATATCTTCAAGGTCGTTTTGATCAAAACAATTATTGATTTTGTATTCAAGTTCCTCCGTCAGTTTTCCTTGTGACTCTATCGCCTGAACAATTGTTTTTTGTCGCTGAATGATCTCATCGTATTTCTTTCCGAGATCTCTGATATGTGTAATTTCCACTTCATCCAATCCCTTTGTCATTTCCTTACGATATCTAGAAATGAACGGTACGGTTGCACCTTGATCCAATAATTCGGTCGTGTTTCTGACCGATACAAGATCTAAGCCACTGTTCTGTTGTATAAATTCTTCTTTCCTCATCACAAATTTTCTGTCGTAAATCTCCTCATTTAGCACATTTTTAGCAAGATTTTAATTCTATAATTTTGTTAATCTTTCATGATTTATTTGCTTAGCTAGTTTTCTTGGTTTTTATTTGCCTTTTTTAAACGGAATGCTATGAACAAAATTCAATTCGTTCTTGGTGCGCTCATTCTACTAAGTTTCACTGTAAATTCAGTGATTGAATCTGGTAAAGCGAGTTACTATTCCTCAAAATTTGAGGGAAAAAGAACGTCGAGCGGTGAAATATTTCGTCAGGACAGCCTCACCGCAGCGCATAAAACCTTACCTTTCGGGACTAAAATTTTGGTCAGAAACACAAGAAATGACTCAACGGTCATTGTGAAAGTGAATGATAGGTTAAGTAAGAATTCGACTAGAATCATTGACTTAAGCTTAAAAGCGACCAAACAACTTAATTTTGTAAGGCAAGGAATTGCTAGCGTAACCATTGAAAAAATTAAATGATGAAAAAGTCACTTATTTATTTATTCAGCATAGTGATATTGAGCTCATGTACACCAAAAACAGCTGAGATTATTGAAGTTGTTGAAGAAAAAGAAATTGCAGTAGATGACATGGCCGCCATTGAATCGGGCAAGGTAATTTACATGAGTGATTGTAACAAATGTCATAAGGCGAAGAACATTAAAGATTACTCAGAAAGTCAATGGGACGTAATCTTACCAAACATGGCTAAGAAATCAAAAATTACAGCTGATCAAGAGGCACAAGTACGCATGTACATCAGGGCCGAACTTGCCAAATAATTATGTTCGTAGATCTCAAGGTAATCGATGTTTCAACCGTACTTGCCGGCCCTTCAGTAGGAACCTTTTTTGCTGAATTAGGCGCACGAGTTATAAAAGTTGAGAACAGCAAGGTTCCAGACGTAACAAGATCTTGGAAGCTTCCAACTGAATCCTCTGACTCCAACGTTTCCGCTTATTTTTCTTCAGTCAATTTCAAAAAAGAATACCTTCAATTAGATCTTTCCGATAAGAACGATCACAGCGTATTCATCGATCTTATTAGAGACGCCGATATATTAATCTCCAATTTTAAATTGGGAGACGACGAAAAATTAAATGTTCAGGATAGTTATCTGAGATCCTTTAATCCGCGACTAATATGTGGTAAGATTAATGGCTACGGTACTGAAAGTGATCGCGTAGCCTACGATCTTATATTACAAGCCGAAGTTGGTATTATGCACATGAATGGCACAGCCCAAAGTGGTCCCGTGAAAGTACCATTAGCCATCACAGATATTCTTGCAGGTCATCAACTTAAACAAGGGTTACTTTTAGCTTTGATGAGACGGAAAGATACGGGCATTGGTGAAACGGTTAGTGTTTCTTTATATGATGCTGGTATAAGCGCCTTGACTAATCAAGCTTCCAATTATCTTATGACTGAAAAAATGCCGGAAAGAATTGGTAGTTTACATCC
>JBFHIN010000161.1:0-5144 GCA_041596415.1 Crocinitomicaceae bacterium
AAAGGAGGATAAAAATATCCCGTATGAAGCATCGAATCTTGTGTACCCAACTCGTAGTGTTTCCCCGAATAAATTGGACGCGACTGTATTCTATTCCCTATTTAGAAAACGCCCAAGAAAAGCTGGGGTCGTTTGGTTTCTACACCTGGATATTTTAAATGAACCTTGGGGTGTTCACTATACGGTAAATGAAATTATTGATAAGCACTGCTATTATGTGAGCTTACAGCTTGGTTTCAAGGAAGAACATCGAATTGAGTATATGATGCGAAAGATTCACAAAAAAATGATCTCAAAAGGAGAATTGAGTGGCGACTCCGTGTTCGATTCTGTTAAAGGTAAGTTTGATGAAGCAGATTTTAAATTCATTGTATTGAACTCAAGAGTAGCAACTGACAATCAACTTACGCCTTTCCAAGATATTTGTGTGAAGGCATATCGATTTGTTAAAGCAACGGGATTAAAACCGGCAGAAGATCTTGGATTGGATAAAACAAATGTTACTGTTGAGTACATTCCGATCTCTGTAACACGTCAGTATGACCAGGAAATGGTTGAAGACTACGAAGACTATTCAGACAATCCAACCAAAATAAAACTTGTCAGAGGACAATAAAAAATAGTAAAAATAAAAAAAGGAGTCTTTCGACTCCTTTTTTTTATTCAATCAATTATGATTACTTCTTGTCATCAACTTCTTCGAAATCAACGTCAGTAACTTCATCATTTGTTCCTGCGCTTTCTTCGCCTTGAGACCCTGCCTCACCTCCTGCATTCGCTGCATTATACATGTCTTGCGATGCTGCCTGGAACACAGTGTTCAATTTTTCCATGGCTGGCTCAAGATTAGCAAGATTCTTCGCTTCATATTCTTTCTTCAACTCAGCCAAAGCATCTTCGATCGCTTGCTTCTTATCAGCCGGAATCTTGTCACCGTATTCTTTCAATTGACGCTCCGTCTGGAAGATTGTTGAATCGGCTTTGTTCACTAACTCAGCTTCTTCTTTACGTTTTTGATCCGCTTCTGCGTTAGCCTCTGCTTCCGCTTTCATTCTCTTGATCTCGTCATCCGACAATCCTGAAGACGCTTCAATTTTAATTGACTGCTCTTTTCCTGTCCCTTTATCTTTAGCCGAAATATTCATGATACCATTAGCATCAATATCGAATGTTACTTCAATTTGAGGAATACCTCTTGGTGCAGGTGGAATGTCTGTCAATTGGAATCTTCCAAGCGTTTTATTGTCAGTAGCCATTGCACGCTCACCTTGTAGTACATGAATATCTACGGAAGGTTGGTTATCAGACGCAGTCGAGAAAACTTCAGACTTCTTAGTTGGTATCGTAGTATTTGCTTCGATCAACTTGGTGAATACACCACCCATTGTTTCAATTCCTACTGAAAGAGGAATAACATCCAATAACAATACGTCTTTCACTTCTCCGGTCAATACACCACCTTGAATTGCAGCACCAACGGCAACTACCTCATCCGGGTTAACACCTTTCGATGCAGGCTTACCGAAGAATTTTTCTACGGCATCCTGAATGATCGGAATACGAGTCGAACCACCTACCAAGATCACTTCGTTGATATCGTTAATTGTCAACCCTGCATTTTTCAATGCTGAACGACAAGGAGCGATTGTACGCTCAACGATGTCTGAGATCAATTGCTCAAACTTTGAACGTTGTAAAGTACGAACTAAGTGCTTTGGAATACCATTTACCGGCATAATGTATGGTAAGTTAATCTCGGTTGAAGTTGTAGACGACAATTCGATTTTAGCTTTTTCAGCAGCTTCTTTCAAACGTTGCAGTGCCATCGGATCCTGGCGCAGATCTATACCTTCGTCAGACTTGAACTCCTCAGCCAACCAATTAATAATCTTATCATCGACATCATCACCACCAAGGTGTGTATCACCATCTGTAGAAAGTACCTCGAAAACACCATCACCTAATTCAAGGATAGAAACGTCATGCGTACCACCTCCGAAGTCAAAAACTACGATCTTTTGATCAATGCCTTTCTTATCTAATCCATAAGCCAAAGCCGCTGCCGTAGGCTCATTGATAATTCTTTTAACAGTTAATCCTGCAATCTCTCCAGCCTCCTTCGTAGCTTGACGTTGTGAGTCATTAAAATACGCCGGCACCGTAATTACCGCCTCAGTTACATCGTGTCCCAAATAGTCTTCTGCAGTTTTCTTCATTTTCTGAAGCGTCATTGCAGAAATCTCCTGTGGAGAATACATGCGGTCATCAATTTTAACACGCGGTGTGTTATTCTCTCCTTTAACCACATCGTATGGTACACGGTCAATTTCCTTTTTCACTTCGTCAAATGAAGACCCCATGAAACGCTTGATTGAGTATATTGTCTTAGTTGGGTTGGTAATCGCTTGACGTTTTGCAGGATCTCCAACTTTTCTTTCACCACCTTCAACAAAAGCCACAACCGATGGAGTCGTTCTTTTACCTTCTGAATTAGCAATAACCACCGGTTCGTTACCCTCCATCACGGCAACACAAGAGTTGGTAGTACCTAAATCAATTCCAATTATTTTTCCCATTTTACTTTAATTTTATTCAAACAATAGTCGATTCTCTTAAGTCAATCATTATGCCATCGCCTTTTTAAGTGATTTTTCGCTCAATTTGTCAGATTCAATAAATAAATATGACTTTTTTCATGTCGAAATGTCAGTACAGCGTTGTGAACAACGTATAAATAATAGTATCATGACAGCACTTATAACTTTTTCAAAGCATCTCTTATTTCCTGACATGCAATATCAATGAGTTCTTCGAAATTCTCTTTTTCAATTCGAAGTTTCTCGTTTTGAAATTGGTCATCCTCAATTAATGAGTTCAATATTTTCAGTTGGTCGTTACCTTTGATGAAGCCGAATGTTGAAAAAATGCCCTTTAAACTGTGGAAAAGTGCATGAATTTCTTTTTTGTTTCGTTCGGATAAAAGTTTATTGAACTCACTTAATTTCTCAGGCATTTCCATCAGAAACTCTTCATAGATCTCACTGAGGAAACGAAGGTCTCCGTCAGCGTGACTTTCAACTCTCGAAAGATCGAGTAAGTGTATAGAATCATCGTATAGTTGGGCTTCTCCCAATGCTATTTTTTTCTCTTCTTGATTTTGCGTTTCTGCTAAAATGATTTCTTTCAATTTTTGACTGTGGAATGGTTTGGACATGTATGCGTTCATGCCCATTTTCAGACATATTTCTTTTTCCTTAGGAGAGGCCTGGGCGGTTATGGCTATAATAGGTGTATTCCTTTTTACCTCATCGTTCAAACTACGAATTGCTTTAGTTGCCTCAAGCCCATCCATAATTGGCATCTGAATATCCATTAAAATAAAATCATAAGCATTTTTCTTCACCTTCTCTATCGCATCTTTTCCATTATCAACGATATCCAATTCATAACCCCACTTCTGCATGATCTTTCTTAACAATTTCTGATTTAATTTAATATCCTCAGCTAAGAGACCCTTCAACTTTAAATTAGAATTTGCTACAGTACTTTCTTTTTTTCCGGATTTGATGCTTTCTCCATATTCATTTGAATCTGTGATTTTTTGAAATTTGTAATTAAAAGTAAAAACGGAACCTTCCCCCAATTTACTTTGAACCTCTATTTGGCCTCCATGTAATTCAACTATCTCCTTTACGATCGAAAGACCCAGCCCAGTGCCCCCATTAGTTTTTCTTCCCTTCATGCTTATTTGGGTGAAACGATCGAAAATAGTGTCGAGCTTATCTTTGGCCATGCCAATTCCAGAATCGCTAACTTTAAATGTACAGTCGATCCATTCGTTTGATTCTTTCAACATTGAAACTCCCAAGCGCACGTATCCTTTGTCCGTAAATTTGATGGCGTTGCCAATAAGATTGATTAATATTTGGGACAATCTGGCTTGATCGCCGAAGAGTAAGTCTGGAATCTTTTGGTCAATGGAATAACTTAGATCAATGTTCTTTTCGCCTGCTCTAAATTGCATCATTTCAATGACTGATTGAATGGTTTCTCTAAAATTCATTTCCAGATTATTAAAAATGAATTTGCCGGATTCAATTTTCGAAATATCTAAAATGTCATTGATCAATACTAACAAATTTCTCCCTGCGAAATCGATAGAATTGACGTAATCCATTTGTTCGTCTGTGAGTTTTGAATCTTTCAACAGTTCCTGAAAACCCAATATTGCGTTGAGAGGAGTCCGGATCTCATGACTAATGCTGGCCATAAATTGTTCTTTGATCTTATTGGATTCGATCACCTTCTCTTTCGCTTCCAAAAGCCTTTGGTTTTGTATATGTAACTCTTCAGTTCGTTCCTTCACCCTACGTTCCAGTTCATTGTTGGTTTCTTGCAATTGCTTTGAATAATCTTCAACATCGTCTAAGAGCTTATTGAACACTCCCGCCATCTGACCGATCTCATCGCGCGACTTCATGTTTGAGCGTAGACTGTAATTTTTCTCTTCGATAATCTGACTCATAACTCCAACCAATTTATTTATGGGTCTGGTGATGTATTGCTGTAAAAAAGATGCAAGAATGAATGAAAGCAGAAATCCAAAAACAAAAACATAAAAAGTTAAGCGCATACGCTTGTAAAGCTGAGAAGTTAGATCTGAAACATCGGCTCTTATCCATAAACTACCGATTGTATCTTTTTCACTTAGAATAGGTGAGACGATAAATAGATCATCTTCTTGATAGAAAAAAGTATCCTTGACTACCGGTCCATATATAAAGCTAAAATTTTCAGAGTTTTCTACCGAATAATTGCTGAATACTTCCTTATTCGGTGTAAATATACTTGCATTTCGAATGTCTTTTTCTACGCGTAAATCATTCAGAATATCAGTGCTAGTTTCCTTATCCTGAAAAAGTAGGGGTGCAACAGAATTGTGGTTGAGAACATGTGCGATACTGATCAAGGATTTCTCCTTATTCAATTTCATATTATGATAATCGGTATAAAGAAAGACCAATGAACTCAGCGCAACGACCACCACAGTTGTGATCAATTGTACGAGTATCAGTTTTACTCTTATAGGTATGTTATAAAAACTATTCATATACCGTTATTGCTAGTTGCAAAAGTTGTGAACT
>JBFHIN010000162.1:0-5138 GCA_041596415.1 Crocinitomicaceae bacterium
GCTTAGTTCGGCAAGAATGGTGAACATATTACCTAAACAAGGTAAAGATTTCTTTGCTCTGCGTTATTCCGGAGGTGCTTTGTTGGGTAGTTACAAGTTGTCTAATCATGAGGACTTCAAGATTACCGCTACAGGAAAAATAGATATGAGAGCCGATGGAAGCATGGGTTCTTTTGAAGGTGCCCGTGTGATTAAAAATGACTTGTATGTTTTTCTTTCGGACAGAAAAGAGGGAAGAAATTATTTTTACATGGTAAAATATGGTCCTGACTTATCGCCAAGCGAAAAGCCTAAGGAAATTGCAAGTTATGACATGGAAAAAGGTAAGTCCAAGGGTTCTTTCATGATTGTCAATTCTCGAAATCGCGAATTCTTTGGCGTTGTTTGGGAAATTCCGGGTAAAAAAGATGACAAGGATCGTTATGGGTTCAGAATTTTTAATGATGAAATGAATGAAATTTCCGATGGCGATTACAAGTTGCCGTATGAGGGAAGGTTATCGGATATTTATTCTCATTATCTGTCTAATACAGGAGATTATTTCATTGTTGTAAAGGAATATAAGCCATCCGAGGATAAAAAAAGATTGAGAAGTTATCTTGATTACAAAGCACTTCATATCATGCATGTCACTCCTGAAGGTATCAACGATGTGAACGTTGATTTGAATGGTAAAAGAGTTGAAGCTCTTTCTATTAATTCGGATAATAACCACATTTTTACATTGACCGGCATGTATGGCGATAAAGATTTTGCGGGCGTATCCGGATTGATGAATGTAAAATTGGATTTCAATAAACAGCAAGTAATCTCAGAAGGTTTCAAAGAGTTTGGAAAAGATTTTATTACGCAAGATTGGTCTGATCGGGAGAAAGAAAGAGCTGAAAAAAGAGAGAATAGAGGAAAAGGAGAACCAAAACTGTACAATTACCTGATGCGTCAATCGGAAGTATTGAAAGATGGTACAATTGTGGGATCCATGGAGCAATATTACGTAGTTGTGAATACCTATACGGATCCAAGAACAGGAAACACACGAACAACTTATACTTATTATTACAACGATATAATTGCTTTTAAAATTGGTAAAGAAGGGGAGTTTGATTGGTTGAAGAAAATTAATAAGACTCAGGTTTCCAACAACGATGGAGGTCCTTTGAGTTCTTATGCCCGTTTTGTTGATAAAGGAAAGTTGTGTTTTATCTTCAATGATAACGTAAGAAATTATGATCCGATGGGGAATTATCTTGAAAGCGATCGTTATTATTCCGCAAACTACACTAAAAAGAAAAACGTAGTGGCTATCGTAACCTTAGATTTGAGCGACGGATCCGTAGAAAGAAAAACGTTCTTCGATAGAAAGGAAATAAATGCTTATGCGGTTCCAAAGTTGTTTAATACCGACTACACAAACAAGCAATTGTTACTGTATGCTATTTATGGTAAAAAGGAGCGTTTTGGCGTTTTAAACTTTCAGGATTAAACTTTTTTTCTCGAAGGGAATCGTTTAAATGCTGCGAACAGAACACTTGGGATAACAAGAATTATGCTGAGTAAACCTAACCAGTCGCCGAATCTGGTGTAGAATGTTGCTTCGCTATTGAGGACGACCTTTTCACTTAACACATCCTGAGTCCACCATTTTGTTTTTTGGGTCACGTCACCGCGCTGGTTAATAAAACATGATGTTCCGGTATTTGCTGACCTAGCGACCCATCGTCGGTTTTCAATTGCTCTTAAGCGTGCAAAACTCATATGTTGCTTATATCCCGGAGTGTCTTTCCACCACCCGTCGTTAGTGATCACACAGATCAATTCAGCTTTTTGGCGACATTGTTTTGCACAAAAATCTCCATAAATGGACTCATAGCAAATCAATGGTGCAAATTTGAAATAAGTAGACTGCAATGTTTTAGGTCTTTTTTCAATCCCCAAGGTTCCCGAAGTTCCACCATTGTCGATCGAAAGTTTTTCTAAAAAAGGGATCCAATCTGAAAAAGGAACTTTTTCCACTCCTAAAACCAATTTTGATTTATGTAAAAACTCAAAATTCTTATCTTTTCTTAGTAAAAGAGAGGCATTGTAATTTTCAATGTATCCCGGACCTCCTGCCAGCTTTCTTGAAGCTCTTGAGTGTCTTTTTTCAAAGAAGCGTGCCGTAGAAGCACCAATGTATAAATCAGCATTATCCCATTGCTCTTGCTGTTGTCTGATCTGTTTGTAGAAGGGAAGTAAAGTGAGGTCCTCTTCGTAGAAAGTCCACGACAAAGCAGTTTCCGGAGCCATGACAAGAGTCGTTTTAGGACTTATTTTTTTAATGGCCAATGAAAGAATGTTATTAAGTTGGTCTTCCAATGAAGCGGTGAATTTTTCATTGTAGGGATCGATGTTTGGCTGAACTACTACAACTTCAGTACTTTTTCCAGTTTCTGTGTAATTGAAATAGCTGATCAACGAACCTACGATTGGAATAGCGATCAATATTAACGACACGAACAAAGGACTAAGAACTTTATTTAAAGGATATTTTTTAAATAAGCGATCGCGAACAAAAACGTAGAGAGAAAAATTAACAGCTAAAATCCAAGCCGTTCCTCCTAATATTCCGGTAATCGAATACCATTGAACCCACTGAGGTCTTATTGAAAAAACATTGCCCAAATTTAACCATGGCCAAGATAGTTCCCAGTGATAGTGTAAATATTCAAATCCAATCCAAGTGGCTAAAAGCCAAACTAAACTATAAGTGTTTTTATAAGATTTCTTCAAATGATGAAAAATCAAAAATGCAAGTGACATGAGCAGGGCATTCAAAATGAAAGCCATGATAGCTCCTCCTGCGCTGGCATTCCAAATCCACCAAGTTGTACCCAGGTTGTATACAAAAAATACTATATATGCATGGATGAATACTTTTCCACTCCTGTAGTTGGATGAGTAGATGGAATGTTCAACTAACAACAACGGTACCCAAGCTACGAAGAACAGGGGAGTCATACTTCCCGTAAAGGGAAATGCGAGTACCATCAGTAGTCCCGACAATAGACTTAAAAGATAGCGCTGAGTCCTTGTAGTTTGAATCATGACCTAAAAGTATATAAAAGTTTATGAATGAAAAAAGGGGAAACTTTCGTTCCCCCTTTTATAGTTTATTATTTCACGTTATTGGAAAATAATCTTCATTTCAACCCTTCTGTTACGTTGACGTCCTTCAGGAGTGTCGTTCGTATCAATTGGTTTAGTTTCACCGAAGTATTCTACTACCAATCGACCTGCGTCAACTCCTTGAGATATCAGGAAGTTTTTCACTGCCTCAGCACGTTTTTTAGATAGGATCATGTTTTTCTGATCATCACCTACGTTATCAGTATGACCTGAAATCTTAAGACCCCATTCTTTTTTCTTGTTCAATACACCTGCTAATTCAGTAAGTGAAGGAATAGAACCTGGTTTAATGATATCTTTTCCGGATTCAAACTCAAGGTTATCAAATGCCATTTTCAAGATTTCCTGAACTTCTTTCTCAACTTCAGGACAACCTTTGTTAGATGCAGGACCTGGTGTGTTAGGACAATCGTCATCTTTATCCAATACGCCATCGTTATCTGTATCTTGGTATGGACAACCTTTGTTTTTGATCGGACCAGCTAAGTACGGACAATCGTCATCCTTATCTAACAATCCGTCACCGTCAGTATCAGGCCATGGACAACCATTATTCTCTTTTGGACCGAATACATCCGGGCAATTATCTAAGAAATCGAAAATTCCGTCATTATCCGTATCAGGACATCCCTGATTAACAAGTGGACCAGGTACGTCTGGACAAGCATCGTCTTCGTCTTTTATTCCGTCACCATCTGTGTCAGGGCAACCGTTGAACACTTCTAGACCAGCTTCATCCGGACAATCATCCTTAGGATCGATAATACCGTCACCATCTCTATCCGGACAACCATTTAATTCTGGTGAGCCAGGAAGGTCAGGACAAGCGTCATCTTTATCCGGGATCTTGTCACCATCTCTATCCGGACAACCGTTAAATTCAGCTAAACCAGCTTCGTACGGACAAAGATCTTCTATGTCTTTAATACCGTCACCATCTGAATCAGGACAACCTTTAAATGCCCAAATACCAGGAACAACCAAACACTCATCCACCTTATCAGAAACTAAGTCGCCATCAATATCACTTGGATGAACATAAAGCACCGGTACACGTAAACCACCATAAATTATAGCACCATTAACTTTTCCACTTGCAAACAAAGCATTGAAGTCTGTAACTCCTACGGTTAGCGGTCCTAAACGCGTGGCTACACCGGCTTTAAATCCGGAGTACTTGTTATAGATAATCGGGAAATGTAAACCAAACCAAGCATGGTCAAAGCTAGGCGTAACAGTAACCTGATTTGCAACACGAACACGGTTAGGATTATTTCTGTTTTGTAAACTTATGAGACCGGTTGCGTTTACATAGAACCATTTCCAGATGTGGTAATCGTACTGTACGCTTAACGCAGTAGGTAAATTCATGAAGAATGTTTTCCCGGCATCTTCATCTGCGATCCATTCAGTGCTATTCGTGATCAATGAGTCAATAATAGTGTCAGCTGCTGCTAAAGAAGTGGCAGAATTAAACACTTGTAAATTAAATGGATTATTGGAGTTTACGGAGAAGTCGCGTGAAAGACCACCCTTCTGGAATTTCATACCACCAATATCAACGATGGAAACTCCAGCTCTCATTTTATATTTTTCTTTGTCTTGGCGCCAGATGTTTGTTTCACCATCCATGTCATACTTGTACTCTTTCCAATCAGGACGCCATTCGTATACAAATCCTAGGTCTAATCCCAAACCAAATTTAGAAGCTGCTTTTGGATTTCCATTGCTGTTAGCTGGGTCATCAAGAATTCCGGTCGAGTGTCCGTAAGAAAAGTCTCCTGACAAGTGTAAGGAAGTGTCTTTGTTGGATAAGGAGTATTCAAAGTTCTTCGTGTGAACATATGCAGCTGCATAACCTGATAACCATTTGGCTTTACCACCAACTTTCATGAAATGCTCACCGTCATCTTTTACTACTTGAGAATATAAAATTCCATATTCTGCCCAAGTCAAGTGGTTAACATCTAATA
>JBFHIN010000163.1:0-5136 GCA_041596415.1 Crocinitomicaceae bacterium
ATGATGATTATCAGTATCATTCCTAATGTTATTCCATTGATTGCGATAGCCGCATTTATGGGTTGGGTCGGAATAGAACTAAAAACCAGTACGGCGATCATATTCACCATAGCCTTTGGAATAGCGGTTGACGATACGATTCACTTTTTAGGGAAGTTCAAATTTGAACTGATGAAAGGCAGAACGAAATTATACGCGTTGAAACGAGCTTACCTTACCACAGGAAAAGCGATGGTACTTACAACGCTCATCCTGTGTAGTGGATTTTTATTATTGGTGTTCTCTAGTTTCATGGGAACGTTCTACATGGGATTGATGCTCTGTATCACCTTGTTCATTGCAGTGATCGTGGATCTTACCCTTTTGCCGATATTACTCCTATTATTTTATAAGCCTAAACCAAAGTAACTCAGGCAAATTTTATTTTGCTACTTTTGGGAAACTCGAATTTACTGTCATGACCAAATTATCAGAAGTTAAAGAACCTTCTTTTGTACTTGCCTTATTTCCTATTATATTTTTGGTGGTATTGTTAGCTACCAATGTACTGTGGTATGGGGATGGAGCGCTCGGAGGACCAAATCAAATGGCATTGTTGTTTGCGGCGGCGGTTGCAGCATTGGTAGGCGGTAGATTAGGGTATTCTTGGGATGACTTACTGGATGGAATTGTGAAAAGCATCAAGTCAGCCCTGCCGGCAATTTTAATTTTACTACTAATTGGCGCACTTGCCGGAACATGGATGATTTCAGGGATTGTACCCACGATGATCTACTACGGACTTAAAATCTTAAATCCAACCTACTTTCTAGTAGCGGCTTGTGTTGTGAGCGCCATCGTTTCAGTGGCAACCGGCAGCAGTTGGAGTACCGTTGCAACAGTGGGTGTGGCCTTGTTAGGTATTGGAGTAGCACTTGGAATTTCAGAGGGAATGGTGGCAGGAGCGATCATCTCAGGGGCATATTTCGGAGATAAAATGTCGCCACTTTCTGATACTACGAACCTTGCGCCTGCCATGGCGGGAACAGACCTGTTTACGCATATTCGCTATATGGCACTTACTACAATTCCAACGATCATCATTACCTTAATCATTTTTACGTTCATTGGTTTTAGTTTGGATACAAATGCAAATGTGGCAAGCGTTGACGCTATGTTAGCAGCAATAAACAATAAATTCCATGTTAGTCCCATTTTGTTCATTGTACCGGCTGTTGTCATTTTTCTGATCATTAAGAAAGTAGACGCTTTACCTGCATTATTGGTAGGTACGATTCTTGGCGCAGTTGCGGCGGTAATTTTTCAACCGGAAATCATCAAAGAAGTTGCCAATACAAAGGGTTCTTATTTTCAACAGTCGTATATGGCTACCATGAATTCAATGTCGGGTGAAGTGAAGATTACTACGGCAAATGAACAGATCAATGATTTGATGACAACTCGAGGCATGTACGGTATGTTAAACACGATCTGGTTGATCATATGTGCCATGTGTTTTGGAGGCGTGATGGAGGCGTGTGGATTACTGCAAAAAATTACACGTTCGGTAGTGCGATTGGCAAAATCAACGGGTGCACTCATTGCTACAACAGCAGGAACATGTATTTTCTTTAACGCAACGGCTTCTGATCAATATTTGGCCATTGTTGTGCCAGGAAGAATGTTTGCCGACACGTATCGCAAGAGAGGTTTGAAACCTGAAAATTTGAGTCGTACACTAGAAGATTCAGGAACCGTTACGTCTGTGTTATTTCCATGGAATACCTGTGGCGCAACGCAAGCTTCTGTGCTGGGTGTGGCGACAGGAACGTATTGGATGTACTGTTTTTTCAATCTGTTAAGTCCTATAATGACAGTTGTTTACGGTTATTTTAATATTAAAATAAAACGTTTCGATGAAGCGGAAATGCAGGAAATGAAATTAATGGCTGAAGCATTATGATTTTTTAGTGTTTGAAAGATGATACTTTACAGAGTTTTAGCATACATTTAGTACCTTTGCAAAAAAAAATAGAACAACATGTTTGATAATCTTACCGACAAGTTAGAAAGAGCGTTTAAAGTATTAAAAGGACAAGGACAAATTACGGAGATCAATGTAGCGGAAACGCTGAAGGAAGTAAGAAGGGCTTTGTTGGATGCTGACGTTAACTTTAAAACGGCTAAAGATTTTACCAATGCCGTAAAGGAGGAGGCAATGGGACGCGACGTGCTGAAGTCTGTTTCTCCAAGCCAGTTGATGGTGAAGATCTGTCACGAGAAGTTGGTAGAGTTAATGGGTGGTAATGAGTCGGAGATCAACATCAAAGGAAATCCAGGAATTATTCTCATGTCAGGTTTGCAAGGGTCGGGTAAAACAACCTTCTCCGGTAAACTTGCCAGCTACCTAAAAACTAAAAAAGGGAAAAATGTTCTACTTGTTGCCTGTGATGTTTATCGTCCTGCTGCAATCGATCAGTTGCACGTATTAGGTGAACAGTTAAGCGTTGAAGTATACTCGAATAAAGAGGAAAAAGATCCTGTAAAAATTGCACAGGCTGCCGTTCAGCATGCGAAAAGCAAAGGATTTAATGTAGTGATCGTCGATACCGCCGGTCGTTTAGCGATCGACGAGCAAATGATGGATGAGATCGCTCGCGTGAAAGCTGCGATCCAACCTACTGAAACCTTGTTCGTGGTCGATTCCATGACAGGTCAAGATGCGGTGAACACGGCAAAAGCATTTAACGAAAGAATCAATTTCGACGGTGTTGTATTGACGAAATTGGACGGTGATACCAGAGGTGGTGCTGCACTATCGATCAAGGCGATCGTAGACAAGCCGATCAAATTTGTCGGAACCGGAGAGAAGATGGATGCCCTGGATGTGTTCTATCCGCAAAGGATGGCCGACAGGATCTTGGGGATGGGTGACGTTGTTTCACTTGTTGAACGTGCACAAGAGCAATTCAACGAAGAAGAGGCACGTAAACTTCAGAAACGTATCCAAAAAAATCAATTCGATTTCAATGACTTCTTAGGGCAATTACAGCAGATCAAGAAAATGGGTAACGTGAAAGATCTTGTTGGAATGATTCCTGGAATGGGTAAAGCTATGAAAGATGTGGAGATCGAAGATGACGCATTCAAGCACATTGAAGCGATCATTTTATCCATGACCCAAGAAGAGCGTTCAAATCCTGCAGTGATCAATGGTCAGCGCAAAATGCGTATTGCTAAGGGTAGTGGAACGAATATTCAGGAAGTGAACAAGTTGATGAAACAGTTCGAGGATACGCGCAAAATGATGAAAATGATGAGCAATCCAAAGAACATGATGAGCATGATGAAGCAAATGAAAGGAATGGGTGGAATGCCCGGAATGTAAATTCGCCTATCTTAAAAGCTTCTTCAACGCAAGCAACATATTTTCTTCCAACGTATCGTGATGGCCATCGGCATCAAAGACGTCTTGAATATCCTTAATTAATCGATTAAGATCTTCTTTGGAATAGTTGAATTTTTCTACATTATAAAGAATCTTTTGGATACTTTGGTAGTCATTGTCGTGGTCCAACTCTTTGTGAATACGATGATAAGTTTCCTCATGAACCATCGATAGAATTCTAGCCTTTTCATCGTCTGTTTCAAAGTAATTTGCATTGGCAGCGTACAACAATAAATAAGCTTTAAACTCTTCTTTGGTCCAATCTGTTTCGAATTTATTTTCCATGTGACGTGATTATATGCACAAGATAATGAAAAAAATAGGAAGTAAAAAAGGTGTTTAATTCACAGCATTGTATTCCTGAATTTCTCCCTTGTTCCATTGAAGCAATTCCAGTGCTTGTCCATCGAAGCGTGCAAAAGTGAAATATTGGATCCAATCACCAAGGTTGATGTAGGTAGATTGTTCGTTCAGCTGTATGTTCAGCGGTAAATGACGATGTCCAAATACGAAATGATCGTAATGTTGGGTTTCCAGCACTTCCATACAATAGCTATACAGCCATTCACCCTCTTTGCCTAAAAACGTTTCATCTTCATGTCCGGTTTTTGCGCGACTGGTTTTGGAAGAATAATTGGCAAGCCATATCCCAAAATTGGGATGCAAACGAGCAAAGCACCACTGACAAAATTTGTTTTCGAAAACTTTTTTCAGGAATTTGTATCCTTTATCACCAGGGCCCAAGCCGTCGCCGTGACCGATCAAAAAGGATTTGCCGTTAAAGTTTCTGCTAATAGGTCTGCGATGTAATTGAACGCCCAATTCTTTGGGTAGATAGTCGAAGATCCACATGTCGTGGTTGCCGGTAAAAATGTGTACTGGAATACCTTTGTCCGTTAGCTCTGCAATTTTTCCTTGAAGACGCACGAATCCTTTTGGAATAACCGTTTTGTATTCGAACCAGAAATCGAAGATGTCGCCAACAAGAAATATTTCTTCTGCCTTAGGTTCGATGTAATTTAACCAGGCAACGATCTGTTTTTCACGCTCCAGACTCTTTTCGTAGGTCGGAACACCTAAGTGAAAATCAGAGGCGAAATATATGTGTTTCTGTTCTCCTTCAAGCATCTTAATGACCAAAGATACGCTTAAGCTCCTGTTCTAGCGCTTCTCCTCTTAAATTTGTATTGATGATCTTTCCTTCACGGTCGATGAGTACAGTGAATGGAATTCCTTTAACGTCATACAGCTGAGGTACTTTGCTTGACCAGTGACCAAGATCGCTCACATGATTTGGCCAGGATAATTTGTCTTTTTCAATGGCAGCCAGCCATGCAGCGCGGTCACGATCCAAGGAAACGCTCATTACCGTAAAACCGTCTTTTTGATACTTTTGGTACATATTAACCACATTTGGGTTTTCCTTACGACATGGTCCACACCAAGATGCCCAGAAGTCAAGTAATACAACTTTTCCGCGGAGATCAGACAGTTTCATCGTCGTTTTGCCATCCGTCTTTAATTCCTCAAAATCAGGTGCCATTTTTCCCGGAGCCAACTTATTGGCTGCATCTTTTTGTGCTTTCAAGTTCACAAAATTCTTAGTCAATTCTTTGATCGAAGGTGAATCACCAAAGGATAGGTTCAGTTGATGTATGATCGATTCATATGTGGCAAAGTCATTTTCAGCATCGATGGTCGATATTACC
>JBFHIN010000164.1:0-5110 GCA_041596415.1 Crocinitomicaceae bacterium
ATTAATTACGAAATTGTTGTTTGCCATTGTCTAGAGGACTGCTCAGGTGGATATAGTTGAGCTAGGGTATATTGTGAGATTTTGATTTAAGTAAAGGTCGCACTTTATCGTAAAACATTATTTTGTACAAATAAATTTTCTGTTTAACTACGAATGAATAGTGTTAAATAGTTTGAAGAAAACTGGTTAGATTTTTTTCATTGTTCAAATCGAGTTTTTTCCTTAACCTGTACTTGCTCTTTTTAACACTATCAGGGGAAATATTGAGAATTACAGCGATATCTTTTGTTTTTAAATTTAGAACGAGTAATGAACACAATCTTTTTTCATATTCCGTTAATGCAGCGTTTAGATTGTTAAGTTTGAGAAAAAAGGACTGATGTGCTTCATCCAATTGCATTTCAAACTCTTTACGATCCTTATCTGCATTGAGGTTTGAATGGATAATTGCCGAGATTTCTTTAATGCGCATATTCGCTTCATGATCCTCTGAACTGATTTTTTTAAGATTGATCTTTAGTTTTTCCAGAAATTCATTTTTCTCAATAAATTTCAGAATTAGCGTTTCTAGCTCCTTGTTTTTTAATTCTATATTTTTATTCAATTGTAGTTTTTCTTGTTTCAAAACCTCTTGTTTTAACTGCGTGTTTTTAAGGTTCATTTTTAGTGTTCTAACTATAAGTACTGCAATAACTGAAATTAAGACAATCCCGTATATCAACATATTTAAGCGGAAGGCAGCTACTTTATTCTTTTGTTCGAGAATCACTAGCTCATTTTCTTTTTTTCTGATGTCGTTTTGCATTTGTAAATCATTCAATCTGGAAAGAATTTCTGCATTTGTAACCTTTTCGTGAATGTCCAAATACATATTATTGTACTTTAATGCTGATTTGTAATCGCCAATAATTTCGTAAGTCACACTTAAGTTCAATAAATTGTCTTTCAAGTAGAGTAAGGAATTTGAGCTTTTGAAATAATTGATTGCTTTTAAGTAAAGCTCAATGGCTTCATGATAATTCTCTTGTTTTTTATAGATATAGGCAATATTGCTATTAGTAACTGATTCGCCCAACTCAGATTTCAATAGTTTGAAAAGAGTCAATGCTCTGTTATAATAATTTAATGCCCTTAGATTATCCTCTTTTTTTGAATATATCGCTCCGATATTATTTAAGACACCGCAGTAGCTGATAGAATTAGTATCTATAAATAGTTCACGGGATCTTTCAAAGAAAAATAAAGCACTATCTAGGTTACCGCAGCTACCATAGACGATACCTAATGAAGTGTAATTGCGAATCAGATTCTCTTTGTTTTTCACTTTAATTTGGGGGTGGATTTTGTAGGCTTCGAAAAGATTCCTGAAAGCATTGTCACACTGGGAGAGTTTTCCGAATATTTCACCGATTTCTAATTTAATTTCTATTAAAGACTCTAAATCCTTATTACGAACAAATAATTCCTGAGCCTCAATAAAGGAAGCCATAGCCATATCAAAATCATTGATTTGGGAATAAATCAGACCTTGCTTTTTGTATAACCTTCCGGCATTATTTTCCAGTTTAAGTTGAAGGTTTTTTTCAGCTGCTTTCTTAAGGCATATTAAAGATTCAGCATACTTTTTTTCTGATAAATACTGATCACTCAGTTTTTCAAGTTCTATGGGAGATTTTGAATTGAAATCTATTTGTTCAATGTTCTGATTTTGCCCGTAAACACAGAAACAAGAAAGCATAAATAATGTATAGCAGATGAAACCTTTCATAATTGTAACAGCGTTTTATCAATATCAAGCTAATTTAAGCTGTTTTAGGTAATGTCCACCTTATAATTAGCGTAAAATGCCTTGTATAAGGGTGTTTGTCCACCTTATGTCCACCCTTCTTTTTTGTCATTATCAAGGTAACGCCATTTGTTTGTGGTGAATTTTAAATGACACCTAACGTTAATAGCTATGAAGGAATCTATTCAAAAATTAAAACGACTGAAATTTTTTAGTTGGTTAGTTATGTTTTTCATTTTACCGTACCAATCGTTCGGTGCCATATCGTATAATTTTGCTGCCACTTCAGCGGTATTTGTTGCCAATTCAGCACCAACAACTATCTGGACAACCAATGCAGATGACCTTTTAAGTTCAGCGATTAATATTGGTTTTACGTTCAATTTTGGTGGTTGCACTTCTACGGCATTTACACAGGTAAAAATTTCAACTAATGGTTGGATGGCATTAGGAACCGGTGCCACTGGAAGCCAATCGAGTAATAATATGAGTTGGAGTTCATATGGGCCATTATTGGCTCCCTTATGGGATGATCTAAAGACGGGTTCAGCTGGTGCCAGTATAAACTACAAAACTACCGGTTCCGTCGGTAACAGGGTGTTTACCGTTGAATGGCTAAAAATGAAATGGGGTTGGTCAGCAGGAAGTGAAGGAATTTCTTTTCAAGTCAAATTATATGAAGCTGATGGGAAAATAGAGTATATATATGCTCAGGATGCTGGAGCTCTTACTTCTCCTTCAGCATCTATTGGAATTAATGGGGGTTCTGCAGGTGATTATTATTCACTCAATGCAACTTCAGCGTCCCCAAATGCAATTTATGGAACTGCAACCAACAACTTGAATAGTAAACCTGCAACTGGACAAAAATATGTTTGGACACCCTCAGTTCCAATGACTTTTGTTGGGTCTTCAGTTTTTCAGGCAAACACATCAGACGCATATGCGGGAACAAGTAACAATCAGATTATAGGTGTTCAAGTAGATGTCAATGGTGGATGTTTACCTTTCAATCTTACGCAGATGGTTATAAACATGACAGGAACAACTTCTGTTTCTGATGTATCAAATATTGATGTGTATTATACAGGTAATTCTTCAACGTTCACAGTAAGTACATTATTTGGTAGTGTAGCCTCAGGTACCGGAAGTTTGACAGTAAATGGTTCTCAAACTTTATTAAGTGGAAGCAATTATTTCTGGATAGTTTATGATTTGTCTACTTCTGCGACGGTAGGAAACTTGTTAGATGCTGAGTGTACTCAAATAACAATGGATAGTGGGGTTGGAAATCAAACGCCAAGCGGAAATCCTCCAACGGGCAATCGTCCAATCGCTCTTGCTCCCCCATCCTTTTCCAAATGGATTGAATTAGGTTGGGCGAAATCTGTCATCCAATCATCAGATGGCAACCTTGTTTGGGCCGGAAGAACAAATAATACATATTCAACGGGTAGTAGCGACGCTTATATTGTAAAAACCTCTACTGATTTGAGTATAGTTCATTGGACAGCCGTTATAGGTACGGTGGCAACTGAATACCTTGAAAGAATTGTTGAAACGAACGATGGCTTTGTCGCGGTTGGATCCAGCAATCAGGCCGGTGGTGCGGGTAGCTATGATTTGTTTATTACGAAAGTAAATTTATCGGGAATAGAACAATGGTCAAGAACAATTGGGACAACGGGTACTGATTATGGATACGGCATTACCAATACTTCAGATGGAAATATTGCAATCACCGGATCTTTTGACGATGGTGGGACAGACAGAGACGGAATTTTTGTGAAAATCCAAAACTCTGATGGTGCAGTTTTACTACAAAGAGGCATTGATATTTCTGCTGCAACTTGTAACTTGTATAGTATAATTCAAACTTCTGACGGTGGATTTCTATTGGGCGGTTGTCGAGGTAATAATACCGATTTTGCTATTATAAAATTAAAATCAGATTACTCCTACGATTGGGGTCATTACTGGGGAGGAGCGAGTGGCGAGTGCATTAAATTTTTGATAGAAAATGCGGCTAATGATTATACGGTGGGGGGCTATTCCTATTCATATGGATCGGGAAGTAGCGATGGTTATTTGATGAGAATCACTGTAACCGGTGGAATTCCAACAGTGTCTTGGGTGAATGCTTATGGTGGTTCAGGAAGGGACACCTATAACCATGGAGTACGTAAAACAGATGGTTCATACGCCATGACAGGTATAACTACTCGTGCCGCTGATCCCTTAAATGATGAGGCATACATTACTTCGGTTACTTCAGCAGGGGAGGTGAATTTTATCAAAAGTGTTGGAACACCTATCGCTTCTGAGGATCAAGAAGGATATGGAATTGCAGATCTGTCAGATGGAAGTTTTGCCATGGCCGGGCTTCATAATAATGCGATTGGACCTAATTTCTACTTAATGAGAGTTTCTTCATCGGGTTATTCTTGTAGTTCTATACAAGATAATGGTAATAAGACACCACTTTCAAATCCGGCCTTTACTTCAACAGGAAGTGTTTCCGTATTGGGCTTAGCGACCGCAATCCAATCAATGACTACCGGCACTGGAGGTGTAATTGTTGCAGATGGCTGTAATACAAATTCTGTTGCATTGCCTATAGAATTGATCTCATTTAATGGCATTGCCCTAGAAAACTTTAACCAATTATATTGGTCTACGGCTTCAGAACATAACAATGATTATTTCACAGTTGAACGCAGTATTGATGGGGTTAACTGGAATAACATTGGAATAGTTGAAGGGGCCGGGAATTCAAATGAGACAAGATATTATTCATTAGATGATTATCTACCGTTAAGGGGCATCAATTACTATAAGCTAAAACAAACTGATTTTGACGGGAAAAGTAAGTATTCTGAAATAATTGCACTACAAACGTTTACTGATCCAAATTTGGTTTTTGGAAAGCTTTATCCTAATCCTTCTGACGGTACATTCTCTTTTTCATATAAGTTGGAAAAATCATCACATGAGTTGAGTATTACTATTGAGAATGCCTTGGGGGAAATTGTAGAAAGAAAGGATTATTCATCGTTAGGTAAATCTGGTATAATTACAATTGTCAAGAAAGACTTAAAAAGTGGTGTTTATTTCATACGGATCGAACAAGGTGAGAACGAATCGATCCAAAAATTGGTCATTAGTACATGGCATTAATCTTGGATTCCAACCAATTGGTTTCATATATAGTAGTAATAGTGGTTTAGGTAAGAAAAGCTGTCATTCAAGTGAATGGCAGCTTTTTTTCGTTTAAAACAAAATCAATTTTCTGCAGCAGTTTTTGTTTTTCAGAACCTCGGACCC
>JBFHIN010000165.1:0-5102 GCA_041596415.1 Crocinitomicaceae bacterium
CCAGGATGGTATACGGCTTACACCCCTTATCAAGCTGAAATATCGCAAGGTCGACTTGAAGCCTTGTTGAATTTCCAGACAATGGTATTGGATCTTACAGGAATGGAGATTGCCAATGCGTCTTTGTTAGATGAAGGCACAGCAGCAGCAGAAGCAATGATCATGTTCTGGAATTCACGCTCACGAAATGATGTGAAAGAAGGAAAGAATAAATTCTTTATTGCTGACAACATGTTTCCTCAAACAATAGATGTTGTTGAAGGTCGCGCGAAAAATCTCGGTATTGAATTAGTAATTGCATCTCCGGAAAGTATCAACTTTACCAATGAATTCTTTGGCGCTTTGGTACAATATCCGGATGCTAAAGGTCATATTCTTGATCTTCAGGCATTCATTAACAAAGCCAAGGAAAATAGTGTTCAAGTAGCCGTAGCTGCTGATATCCTATCCTTGGTTATTTTGAATTCACCGGGAAGCATGGGCGCTGATTGCGTGCTTGGAACTTCCCAGCGTTTCGGTGTACCAATGGGTTACGGAGGTCCACACGCTGCGTATTTTGCCGTGAAGGATGAATACAAACGAAACATTCCAGGAAGGATCATCGGTGTTTCCAAAGATGCAGATGACAATATGGCCTTAAGAATGGCCTTACAAACACGTGAGCAACATATCAAAAGAGATAAAGCAACTTCCAACATTTGTACTGCCCAAGCCCTATTGGCTGTAATGGCCAGTATGTATGTCGTTTATCATGGTCCGAAAGGGATGAAGGAAATTGCCAACCATTGTCATTCATTAGCTACAAAAACTGCTAACGGTCTCAAATCATTGGGTATCGAAATAGGATCAGAAAATTATTTTGATACAATTTGGGTAAAAGGAATTCAGGCTTCTGCCATTCAATCAGCTGCGGAGGAAGCAAAAATGAACTTCCACTATATCAATGATCATGAATTAACGATTAGTTTCGGAGAGAGACACACCATTGAAGACGTAAATAAAATTCTTTCCATTTTCTCTTTATTAGAAGTTAAGGATGCTCCAACAATGACTGAAGAAGTTCAGATCAACTTAAGTGGAGAATTTTTAAGAACAGACGAAATTTTCTCTCATCCTGTATTCAATTCGCACCATTCAGAATCAAAAATGATGCGTTACTTGAAGCGTTTGGAGAATAAAGATCTTTCATTGGTACATTCTATGATCCCATTGGGTTCTTGTACTATGAAACTGAATGCGGCAAGCGAGTTGATGCCAATTACTAATCCTCATTTTGCGCAGATGCATCCTTTCGCACCGATCAATCAAGCAGAAGGATACCACGAAATGTTCAGAAATCTTGAAAAAGACCTTTGTGAGTGTACGGGGTTTGCGGCCATGTCGTTGCAACCTAACTCAGGAGCTCAAGGTGAATATGCAGGATTGATGGTAATCAAGGCTTACCACGAATCACGAGGTGATTTTAATCGCACAAAAATGATCATTCCTTCATCTGCACATGGAACAAACCCAGCTTCTGCTGTAATGGCGGGATTTGAAGTAGTTGTTACGGGCTGTGATGAGAACGGGAACATCGACATCGATGAATTAAGAAAAGTAGCTTCTGAGATCAAGGATAATTTAGGTGGACTTATGGTAACCTATCCTTCTACACATGGGGTGTACGAGGAAGGAATCCGCGAGATCACTTCGATCATTCATGAACTTGGCGGACAAGTATACATGGACGGTGCAAATATGAACGCTCAGGTTGGACTTACAAATCCAGGGAACATTGGTGCCGACGTATGTCACTTGAATTTACATAAAACTTTTGCCATTCCACATGGAGGTGGTGGACCAGGTATGGGACCTATCGGAGTTGCGGCTCATTTGGCGCCTTTCTTACCTGGTAGCAAGTTGTTGAAAGCCGGTGGTGAACAAGCTATTCATGCTGTTTCTGCTGCTCCATACGGAAGCGCACTGATTCTCCTAATCTCCTATGGATACATTAAAATGCTTGGTGCAAAAGGTCTAAGAGAATCAACTGAAGCAGCAATTTTGAATGCCAATTATATTGCAGCGTCTTTAAAAGGTCATTACGATATTTTATATGCCGGTAAAAATGGCACTGTTGCTCACGAAATGATCTTAGATTGTAGAGATTTCAAGAAAACAGCTGATATAGAAGTCGCTGACATTGCAAAACGATTGATCGACTTCGGATTTCATGCACCGACCGTATCTTTCCCAGTGGCCGGAACTTTGATGATCGAACCGACAGAATCAGAAGATAAAGAAGAATTAGATCGTTTCATTGAAGCGATGATCAAAATACGTCAAGAGATCAAAGAAATAGAGAACGGTCATGCCGATAAGGAAAACAACTTATTGAAAAATGCACCGCATACGGCAGACTGTATTATCAATAAAAACTGGACTTATCCTTATTCTCCACAAGAAGCAGCATACCCTGTCAATTATTTGAAAGAGTTCAAATATTGGGTTCCAGTGCGACGCGTGGACAATGCTTACGGAGACAGAAACTTAATTTGTTCTTGTCCTAGCGTAGAAAGTTACATGATCAGTGAATAAAAAAAGGCCGCTAAATAAGCGGCCTTTTTTATTGCTTTTCAATATATTCTTCGAGCTCTCTGTAATTTGAACTGTAGGTAAAAACTTCCTTCAATAAAAAGTAATTTCCTTTATCATAGCAACTAGCGTAAGCTTGTTTGGCTGCTTCAAGTCGGTTCGAATCAAACGTGAATGTGCGACACATATCCGCAACTTGCGCCGCTGACACCTGCATTTTTGTAACATATTTACTAACTTCTTTTAATCGATTGCTATCAAAGGACTCATTCTTTAACAGTTTTAAAAACTCCTGAAATGAAGCATCATTGGAGGTTGTGTTGTTACCAATCGAGCCACCGGAATATTGTCCGACAACTTGTGTCGTATACCAGTTGATCTGTTGGATGGTCTGTGTTTGTATGACAATAAAATTGCCAAATCCATCAACCTCAACTATCACTCGTGTGTTCGCAGCCAAAGAAATAACACGGTTGCACACTTGTTGATTCGAACCTTGTTTTTTAATATTCAAGGTAATATTGCCGGAGTTCAAATCAAAAAAACGAAAAATATTTGTCAGATTATATTGTGTCTGATTCTCTGCGGTCGCGTAGTGAAATCCCGATGCATTTACCCGTACAAACAACTCTGACGACAAGAGTTGAAGTGGTAAAGCACAAATTATTAGTAAGGTGTATAACGTTTTCATATGGTTGTTTTAATTGTTCATTAAAAAACTATGCCAAGATACTCGAATAAAAAAATCATTGTTGATTAAATTTCTTTTCTAATTTTGTCTCGTGAAACAACCATTTACATATTCTTGTTGTCCCGCTTTGCATCCCCGAATGCATTGGCGAAAGGACATTTGTTTCATTAGCAAGCGCTAAGATAGTGTTGTCGGCACTGTAAACACGACAAAAATCATTTACATATATCATTAATAAGCAGAACTTGTGGAAACTTGTACTCCAGAGGTATTACCAACATACCAAACAGCCTTTACTAACGCTCAGTTATTAGAGCGATTAGCATTCCTTGAGAACCGAAATCAGGAAATGGAAGAAAGCATGCGATACGCAGGAAGTTTGCAGCAAGCAATCTTGCCAAATGAGCGCGTATTCCAAAATGTTTTTAGTGACGCTTTTGTTTTCTTTCTTCCAAAAGCCATTGTAAGCGGTGACTTTTATTGGATGTATCAGCACAATAACGACATTTATTTTACTGTAGGTGACTGTACAGGTCATGGTGTGCCCGGTGCTTTGGTGAATATTGCAGGCAATACGCTTTTACGACAGTTGATACGTCTGGAAGGTGTTTCAGATCCTGCAAAAATCATTGAATTACTCGATGAAGAAATCGTTCGTTTGTTCAATGAACACAATACCGTCGGTACCACACGCGATGGCATGGATATCGGTTTTTGTAAGTTCAACCTCTACACGAAAAAAGGATATTTCTGTGGTGCGGGTCGACCCTTATTATTGATCCGAAACGATGAATTGATCGAATTTGGGAAAGGAACAGATTCAGTCGGTTATTCTACTAAAGAACAAAAGAATTTTGAAACTGTTTCATTTGATCTTATGGAGGGCGATCAGTTTTACTTATTCACCGATGGTTATACGGATCAATTTGGAGGCGATAACGTAAAGAAATTCAATCGTAATCGTTTTCGAAAATTATTGATGTCGTTGAAAGACTTCAAGCTAAAGGACCAACACAAAGAGTTACAGCTCAATTACCAGAACTGGAAAGGTAAACAGGAACAAATTGACGATGTCTGCGTGATTGGAATAAAAATTTAAGTTGATTATATTAGTCCAAAATAAAATTATGAGACCACTTCTTCTTCTGTTGTTCAATCTTACACTTGGCGCCTTCTTTTTTCAAGCTCAGACAACCATACATTGGGAACCGGAAATCATCGTAGCAGATGGTGCGACTTACGGAAATATTCGCCCGCGAATTTCACTTACCCGAAATGATATTCCTGTGGTTGTCATGGGAAAAGGCGCTCAGGGAAAATTGTTTTTAGCGCGTGGAAACGGTGCTGGATTTGATGCTCCTGTAACGTTATTACCGGATAATTTCGATACCTATTTAGCTTCTTGGACTGGTCCTGATTTAGCCTCAACAAAGGATACCGTGATCGTTGTATTTAAACAAATGCCCTTGGAAGACGGAAAAATCTATGCTGTTCGCTCGGTAGATGGTGGACTTACTTTTACGGATACAATTCGTGTGGATAACCACGATTCAGGTGTTGCGTGGCTCCCAGCAATGGACATTGATGAAAACGGGAATCCAAGTATTATTTATATGATCCATGATGCTTCTTGGTCGAATCCACGTTACGCCGTTTCACATTCCTTTGACCAAGGTTTATCCTATGCACCACTAATTGATGTAGGTTCATCAAATCCGGATGAAGCCTGTGACTGTTGTCCGGCCGAGTATGTGATAAATGGTCAGGAACATGCACTGTTGTTCCGAAATAACGCCAACAACGTAAGGGATATTTATGCCAACTATTCGAACGACGATGG
>JBFHIN010000166.1:0-5090 GCA_041596415.1 Crocinitomicaceae bacterium
TAAATCACTTTCCTGAACGATGGAAAAGCGTCTTTGAACCAGGAGAAGAAGGTGAATATCCTGCTGTGGGTCTATTTAAAACAAAAGGAAACGAATTGAATGGAACTTTTCTCACCGAAACAGGTGATTATCGTTTTCTTGCCGGTAACCTTACTACAGATAGTTTATATGTATCGTGCTTCGATGGATCTCATGCATTTTTATTCACAGCACAACGAACCAAGGATCATTTAGACGGTCAATTCTACAGCGGCAAACATTGGCACAGCAGATGGATTGCTGATGCAGATCCTAATTTCGAATTACGAAATCCGGATTCAATCACCTTTTTAGTCAACAAGGAAGCTTTTCATTTTGAATTAAACGATCTCAATGGCGATAACTTCTCGTTTCCTAATAAACAGTTTGAAAATAAAGTCACAGTCATTCAAATAATGGGAACCTGGTGTCCAAATTGCATGGATGAAACGCGTTATTTAAAAACCCTTTATAAGGAATATCATCCAAAAGGTTTAGAAATTATTTCCATTGGATACGAAGTGGGGGATACCCAACAGGAACATATTCAAAAAATAAAAACACTTCAAGATCGACTTGATCTGAACTTTACATTTTTAGTTGGTGGAAGTGCGAATAAAAATTTAGCCTCTACACATTTTTCCATGTTAAATCAAATTGTTTCATTTCCAACGATGATACTACTTGATCGTATGGGAAATGTACGACTTATACATACAGGCTTTAACGGACCGGGAACAGGTGATTATTACAAAGAATTTGATCTTAATTTCAAAAAACTTCTTGATGAACTGATATCAGAATAAGTTACCAGCAGGAAATTTTATTGATCCTATTCTGATGTCTTCCTCCTTCGAATTCAGTTGAAAAGAATATATCTACGATTTCCAGTGCCAATTCTTCACTAATACAACGCGCAGGAATCGTTAGAACGTTAGCATTGTTATGTTGACGAGCCAGGGCTGAAACTTCTTTATTCCAACAAAGTGCACTTCTGATGCCATGGTGTTTATTTGCTGCCATGTTAATACCGTTTCCGGAACCACAAAGCAGTATTCCCAGCGTACCTTCATTTTTTTCAACCATATCTGCAACAGGATGTGCAAAATCTGCATAATCTACGCTTTGGTCTGAATTACAACCAAAATCTTTAACTTCATATCCTTTTTCAGTCAAATAACTAATGATCTTTTGTTTAAGTTCAAAACCGGCATGATCAGCTCCAATTGGTATAATTCGACTCATTGATAATTTGTTTTTGCAAAGTTAATCTTTATCAACAAAGAACAAAAGTTAAAAACAATATGACATTTTCTTAAACAGAAGCTTTGCATGTTTAAAGGGTTTTAAAGAAATGATTATGCACAGTTATTTTGATTATATTGTTAATAGCGGTTAAAAAATGCTTATAAATAATTCATTGCCTATTCATGAATTTGTATATACGTGCTTAGGGATCAATAATGCAAGTTAAAAAGTCATCATTCTTTAATTAATTACACACATAGATTTTGCGATTTATTCATACTAATTACTTCGATATTTATAAACATTTACATTCACTACCAAATTGTTTATAAACTCATAATTCACTCGTTTTAAACTAACTTAAACCAGGGACATCTGTTTATAAATTCACTTAATTTGTTCATAGCTTAAATTTGCAACTTTAACGAGATGTTTTTGCACACATATGAACAACACTAATAAAGAAGAATAAAAAGATTTTTTAAAAGAAGAATTTATTTATTCTATATAATTCAATTGAACGTAAGAATTTTGAATTCATGAACAAATCCATTAGCTTTAAACAAACTAAAATAGATACACAGAGGGGGCGGCTAAATTTTATGCAGCCTTTTTTTACATACTTTATCAGATAAATGAGTACGAAGAAGAGGAGTTCATATAAAAACTACTTAGGATCATCCTCCGAATTTAAACCTTATTACCAAAAGGAAAATGATTTTAAAAGGTTGGCCATTCTATACGGATTTGCCGGCTTGGTGATAAGTCCTCTTTTTACCTATTTCATATACGACACCGATGTACCGCAGATGTACGTTTATATAGGCTTGTCATTTACTGTGTTTTTTCCACTGTACATAATTCTCTGTTATGTAATACCTTTCTTGTACAACAAGCTTATTCATTTTTTTATATTTCATTTATTCATTACTACCGTTGTTGGTTTTTATGACCTTTTGCAAAGTCATTTGGCATTACTTAATTTCTTTTGTTTTTACGCTTTGTATGCGGTGACCTTATATATTTTACAGCGATTATATCCTGCTATTATGTATAATATAATGGTATTGATACTTCTTCTATACAGTTATAATTTGGTACAGATACCAGAGGTGTCAAAAGCAGGATCCTTTGGTTTGTTTTCTGTTTTGGCTATTTGTTCTACGGTGGTTTTGATCTCTAGAAGAAATATGATAAATAATGTAGAAGATTATTCGAATTACCTGAGAACCGTAGTTAACTCACCAGGGATAGGGAGGGTTATTTTTTCCATTAACGAACAACAAAAAAAGGTTCTTGATTATAATATTGAGGCAACGCGTATGTTGAAATGTGGTAGTGATCAAGTAGAAAAGGCCCTCTTTCATTATTTTACGGAAGAAGAGTTACAGGAATTGATTTCACTAAAAATAGGTTCAACGTTCAAAAAAACTATCGAAGTACAAAGTGGAGATCTTATACGTATTATTGAGATTCAAGTTATTCTTCAATTAATGCGTCACGGAAACTATTGGTTGCTCCGCATGACGGATATAACTGATAGAATACGTGAAAAAGAGGAACTTGCTGCTAAAGAACGCAAATACAGAAACTTGTATTATCGCACTCCTTCAGGTGTTTTCACCACAGATCTTGATTCAAATATTATTGAATGTAATGAGGCGTTCATCTCGATGTTTGAAGGAGAAATGTCGAAAGGTAAAAAACTTTTCACCGCTTCAAAAAGAGTTGAATGGGAAGATATAATGGAGATGATCGAAGGAAGTGAAAATGTAAGTAATTATCAAACTCATTTCACCCTCTCTAACGGTAAAAACAAATGGTTTATTTTTAATTGGTATATCGACCCTTCTACCTACCATATTGAAGGAACTGTTATCGACCTTACTGAAGTACAGAAAGCGAATGCAGCATTACGTCAGAGTGAAGAAAAATATCGATTGATCTATGAAGAATCCAATGATGCTATTCTCTTATTGGATGGTGATAAAATTGTTGATGTCAATAGAAAAGGGTTACAATTGTTTGGTTATCCTGAACGTGAATTGATACAAAAGCAATTGTATGAACTTTCCTACCAACCTAATCCGGTATTAGAGAAAGAATACAAGAAGAATAAACAAAAATTACATCTATCCAAAAGCACTAAGTTCAATTGGATCTTTAAAGGTGGAGATCAAAAAATCGAAGCCGAAGTTGTCATTGTTGAGTTATTGCTGGATGATAAAACTTATTTCCAGTGTGTTATTCATGACCTCACAGAACTAAATGAGGTGGTACGAACCCTGGAAAAGAACAAACAAAGTTTTAAAGCAGTACTTGATAATACCCCGGAAGGAATTTTTATTGCGCACAAGGACGAAATTCTATACGCAAACCCTGAAATTTATAGGTTAACAGGAAGGCAAGAATTAGACATCCAACGATTGTTTTCAGGTGTCGACCAACGACGTTTTGTAAATATGCTAGATCAGCATAATGCATCTAAGAAAATTGTTCAGCAGCAATTGGAATTCACGTCTGACGATGTTGATAATGACATAAAAAAGAAAATTCATGTCGATGTGACCTTGGTAGCCACCACCTTTGAAGGTAAGGAGGCAACTCTGTTTATTATTAAAGATATATCTCTTCAAAATCAGCTATCCAGAGAAATGTTACGTGCTGAGTTAGCCGAAGAGACCAATAAAAAATTGGAAAGAGAAATTCGCGATAGAATTAAAGCAGAGAATAAGTTGCAAGAGCAGTTGCTTAGAACCAATGCAATTTTTGACAGTTCTGCAAATACACTTTTGTTGATGTTGAACAAAGAAAATGAGATAACGTATTTCAACACACATTGTCAGAATTATTTTTGGCATCTCATTAAACGCAATTTAAAAACCAGTGAGCGTTTTGAAGACTTCTTCCAAGAAATCTATTCACCTTTTCAATTACGTTACTTCAGAAATATCTTAAGCAAAGTAAAAGGCGGAGAGTCGCGCCAAATGGAATCACGCCTTCAAGTTGAGGGAGAAGAATACTGGATCGAGTTATTTATCAACCCAATTTTTGATATTAATGGAAAAGTTACTGAATTGTCATTGGTGGCTCATGATATTACCGAAAAGAAAAAAACAGAGCAAAAGATCGTAGTATCGCTTAAGGAAAAAGAGATATTGTTGAAAGAGATACACCACCGAGTAAAGAACAACTTACAAGTTATTTCAAGTATTCTGAATTTACAAAGTTCGTTTGTTACAGATAAAAAGACCCTCGAAATTTTGGATGAGAGTAGAAACAGAATAAGGACAATGGCTATTATCCATGAAAACCTCTATCGTACCACTAATTTCTCCTCAATTGATTTTACAAACTATATCTCTACACTCTCAAGCAACCTTATTGCTACGTATCATGTACGCACGAGCAGAATAAAACTTATCACCGAGATGGATGAAGTCAACTTGGTTTTGGATCAAGCAATTCCATGTGGTTTGCTTATCAATGAGTTGATTACCAACGCCATAAAATATGCATTTCCGGAAGGTAAAGAAGGTGAGATATTCATAGGTCTGAAAGAGGAAAATGAACAAATTGAAATAAAAATAGAAGACAATGGTGTTGGACTTCAAAAGGATTTTAATATATTGAAGTCTGATACTCTTGGTTTACAACTAGTAGCAACATTGGTTGAACAATTAGAGGGTCAAATAAAACTGGACACGTCAAAAGGAACGAAATATTTAATTACTTTTGATAAGGCCAAACTTTAAAAACACTATGTCAAAGACGAATATTCTAGTAGTAGAAGACGAATCTATCGTATCCAAAGATATTCAACA
>JBFHIN010000167.1:0-5067 GCA_041596415.1 Crocinitomicaceae bacterium
ACGAACCATGGAAAACTAAGAAATACATACGGAACATGTATATTGCCGTCAATGCAACTGATATAACCAAAATGGCATAAAGAACAGAAGAATGTTGAACAGCGTGCGCCAAAATTTCATCCTTTGAGTAAAAACCAGAAAATAAAGGGAAACCTGCAATGGCCAATGTACCTATCAAGAATGTTATGTGGGTAATTGGAATGTATTTTTTAAGTCCACCCATAACGCGAATATCTTGCTCATCGGACATCGCATGGATAACACTTCCAGATCCTAAGAACAACAAGGCCTTGAAGAATGCGTGTGTTGTTACGTGGAAAATTGCAGCTGTGTATGCTCCCATCCCTAATGCAACGAAAATAAATCCTAATTGCGATACCGTTGAATAAGCCAATACCTTTTTGATATCATTTTGACGCATTGCTATGAAGGCAGCAACCAGTGATGTAGCCAGACCGATGTACAGCATGATTTCCTGCGTTGCAGGCGCCATTTCAAACAAGAAATTGGAACGTACCACAAGGAAAATACCTGCAGTTACCATTGTCGCAGCGTGAATTAAGGCCGATACTGGTGTTGGTCCGGCCATCGCGTCCGGTAACCAAGTAAACAATGGGATTTGCGCACTTTTACCGGTAGCTCCAATGAACAAACATAAAGTTATTCCAAAGATCAATGATCCTGAAATACTGTATCCATCAGCAAGAACGATATCAGCGATTTCTTTATATTCTAATGTACCAAATTCACTCAGCATCAAGAACAACGCGATGAGTAAACCCAAATCACCAATACGGTTCATGATGAATGCTTTACGGGCTGCAAGCCCATTTAACATACCTTTTTGCTCATCGCTGTAATGAAATCCGATCAAGAGATATGAACAAATACCTACCCCTTCCCAACCGAAGAACAACATGAAATAGTTACTTCCCAGAACTAGGATAAGCATGGCAAAGATGAACATGTTCAAGTACGTGAAAAACTTGTAGTATCCTTTATCATGACTCATATAACCCATCGAAAACAAATGGATCAATGCCCCAACTCCGGTAACGATCATCGTCATCCAAACTGACAAAGCGTCTACTTGAAATTGAGCCTTTAGATTCAATCCATCCATGTTGATTACATCAAAGAGATGAACGATCTTTTGTTCGTGTAACCCTGAAAAGAGGGTAACCGCGAGGAAAAAGGCAACAAACATTACACCTGTTGCTATTCCACCAACCATTGTTTTCGGAAGTTTTTTACCGAATGATCCATTGATCAAAGCACCAATTAAAGGAAGTGCTAAAATAAATATGACTAATTGATCTACTGACATTCCTTATCCTTTTAATTTGTTGAAAATACTAACATCCGTTGTGCGCAGATTGCGATAAGCCATTACTAGGATCGAAAGGCCTACTGTTGCTTCGGCTGCGGCCACGACCATGATGAAGAAAACAAAGATTTGCGCGTCTGCCTTACCCATATAAGTGGAGAATGCCACTAAAAGCAGGTTTACTGCATTAAGCATCAATTCGATACACATCAATAGGATGATCGCATTTCTTCTGATCAGAACTCCCACCACCCCGATCGAAAATAAAAGGGATGAAAGAATTAAATAATAATCAATTGTTATACCGCTTTCAAAAATACTTGCCAATACCATATTCTAATCAATTACTTGTTTTTCGCGTTTAGCGAGTAATACACCACCTACCATTGAAGCGATCAATAAAACCGAAGATATCTCGAAAGGGAGAACATATTTAGTAAACAATAGTTTCCCTAAATTCTCAACTAAACCAAGATCATCAATGTTTTGACTTGCCATAGTTGTAGTAATAATTCCGTCCTTTAAGGCAGCAATTAGTACAATAAAAAGAGTACCTCCAGCAACAATTGCCGCTAAACGAATCATCAGTGGGCTCAAGGGCTCTAACTCTTTTCTTAAATTGAGAAGCATCAATACGAAAAGGAACAAAACCATAATCGCCCCGGCATAAACAATTATATTTACGACGGCAATAAATTGAGCATTCATAAGAATATAATTTGATGAAATTAGAAAAAATGTCAAAACTAAAAATAAGACACTTCTAACTGGATGTTTACTTAGTACTACCATAAGAGCACTTCCAATAGTTAAACCACCAAGAATAATTGCAATTAATTCTAAACTCATATTTTTCCTCTTTTACCTGTGTGCTGTCTTTTAGTGATGTCGATTGGATTTTCAATCGATTCAACTAATTTGTCTTTTCCGTAAATGAAATCTTTGCGTTCAAAACTGGTTGGAACCAAACGATCTGTTAAGAAAATGGCTTCTTTTGGACAAGCTTCTTCACAAAGGCCACAGAAAATACAACGCAACATATTGATCTCATACATCTCGGCGTACTTTTCCTCACGGTAAAGATGTTCTTCACCTTTTGACGCTCTGCTGCCACCATGGTAATTGCTTCTGCCGGACATACAACAGCACAAAGACCACAAGCCGTACAATTCTCACGCCCCTCCTCATCACGTTTTAAAACATGCATCCCTCTGTAGACAGGTGCAAATACCTTTCTTTCTTCAGGATATTTCAATGTGTTATTTTTACGAAACAAATGCTTCAAAGTTATCCACATTCCACCGAAAATGGCCGGAAAGTACAACTTTTCCATGAAGGTCATTTTCTTGTCGGAAACAACTTTTTTTCTATCCGTTAAATTTTGCATTTTATTAATTCTTTATTAAAACCAACCCTCATTATATGCGATAACTAAACCTGTTATCAACAGATTTAAAATAGAAATTGGAATCAAACTTTTCCAACCTAAATGCATCAAATGATCAAATCTGAATCGAGGTATCGTCCAACGGATCCACATGAATACAAACACGAAGAAAAATGTTTTTGTAAACATCGCAACGACACCAAGAATAGCCAATGTATTACCTTCAAAATTATCCATACCTGGGAAATTGTAACCTCCAAAAAATAAGGTCGAAATAACCGCGGAAGAAATGAATAGAGCAACGTACTCTGCAAACAAATAGAATCCCATTTTCATGGAACCATATTCTGTATGGTATCCGCCGATTAATTCACTCTCACATTCAGGTAAATCAAAAGGAGAACGGTTAGTTTCAGCCAATGAACAAATGAAGAACACTAAAAATCCTACAGGTTGGTAAAAAACGTTCCAATTCATTCCATGTTGAGATTCAACAATTTTATTTAGACTCAAGCTTCCAGTCATAAAAACGACTGTTATAACACAAATACTCATTGCTAACTCATAAGAAATCATTTGAGAACTTGCGCGAATTGCACCAAACAATGAATATTTATTGTTAGAAGCCCATCCTCCGATCATAATACCGTAAACCCCAATAGAAAGAAAAGCCATGATGTACAAAATGCCAATATTGACCTCTGCAACTTGAAGAGCAACTTCACGTCCAAGCATTTCTAACTTAGGTCCCCATGGTATTACTGCTCCAGTCATAAGAGCTGTAAACATGGCTATACCCGGGCCTAATATGAACAACCACTTTTCTGCATTCTCTGGGATAAAATCCTCTTTGAAGAATAATTTCCCTCCATCTGCAAGTGGTTGTAAAATACCCCAAGGACCTGCACGATCAGGACCGATACGATCCTGGAACCAGGCAGCTACTTTACGTTCGAAATATGTGGCATATGCCGCGATACCCAACGTGACCGCAAATAGGATAACGATCAGTATCAGTTTCTCAATGATCTCACTTGTTTCCATTAGCTATCTTTTTTTGTGCATTTCCTCTTGGACTCAAATAATGTCCTTGAGAGATCACCGAATGACGATTAATAACTCTTGGACCCTCAACTGTCCATTTGCTCAGGTCTTTCTTGTCGAAGCGACATTCGTTACAGATCCAACCCGGTTTGCCATCAACATCTTCTACTTCTCCATATTGATCCTTGCGACCTGTAACACGATAGATCTCGTTTCCATATAACCAGATCGTGGCAACCCCAGCACATTTCGTACAAGAGCAAGTAGCATTCATTGGTTTTAGGAACCATACACGACTTTTAAAACGGAATGTCTTATCCGTCAGTGCCCCGACAGGACAAACGTCGATCATATTACCTGAAAAATCATTTTCGATCGCATGCTCAATGTAAGTGCTGATCTCTGCATGCTCGCCTCGATGAAGTACACCATGTACTCTCTTATCGGTTAACTGATTAGCCACAGCCACACAGCGATAACAAAGAATACAACGATTCATGTGTAATTTGATCTTATTCCCGATATCAATAGGATCGAACGTACGTCTTTCTTCCTCGTAACGTGTACCTTCACCACCGTTATCAAAACCAAGATCTTGCAAGTGACACTCACCTGCCTGATCACAGATCGGACAATCCAATGGATGATTGATCAATAAGAACTCCACAACTCCGGCGCGGTTTTCCTGCACACGCTCGCTGGTTTTGTTCTTAACTACCATTCCGTCCATCACTGTTGTCGAACAAGAAGCCACTAATTTAGGCATTGGTCTTGGATCTTTTTCGGAACCTTGGGCTACCTCTACGATACATGTTCTACACTTACCTCCAGTTCCGGGAAGCTTACTATAGTAACACATCGCAGGCGGCACAACGTCTCCTCCTATCTTACGTGCAGCGTTCAGGATCGTTGTTCCTTCTTCAACTTCAACCTGAACGTCGTCAATGGTAACTTTTACCATACTTAATTATTTATTTCGCTTCTAAGCATTAAACTTCTAACCTATCGTTGACTCTTTTAACAAGCCGTAATTTCTTGTTTGCGACTCTTCTCTATGCGTCACGTGCCATTCGAACTCCTCACGGAAATGACGAATAGCAGCAGCTACAGGCCATGCAGCCGCATCACCCAAAGGACAGATCGTATTTCCTTCGATCTTCTTATTGATATCCGCTAATAATTCAATATCACGGAAATTACCTTGTCCTGTTTCTAATCGATAAAGTACTTTTTCCATCCATCCCGTTCCTTCACGACAAGGTGAACATTGTCCACATGACTCATGCGCATAGAAACGTGCAAAGTTCCA
>JBFHIN010000168.1:0-5064 GCA_041596415.1 Crocinitomicaceae bacterium
AAGCGCTTTAAAAAGGCAGTGCGTTCAAATCCATACCCTTTATTGGAGCAGAAATTTTCTTTTGATTCGGATGTTGTTCCTTGTTTGAGCAAAATCCCGGATGGCACGTATATCCAGTACTTCACAGGAGTCTATTTAGTGGGTAAAAATGGTCGTGGAATAAAGTCTGATAGTATTGTCGCAGGCATCTTCACGATCAGGAACAACGTATTAGATGGTCATGCCATGTGGTTCAATGTACATGGAGATACACTGAAAAAAGGGGTGTTCAAAAACGGACTGAAAGAAGGTGAGTGGATGGTAGAAACTCGTCGTGCACCCTATTACCTTTCCGAAAAGGATGCAAAAATGTATATCGAAAAAGGGCATCCCTCCACCGATACAACCCGAGAGATCATCACGTATAAAGATGGTGTCAAATCAGGTAAATATGCGCTTTATGTAAATTCAGCATATCCGATTTTGTCGGGTGAATATGCCAACAACGAACAAGTTGGGTTGTGGTCCGAACATGCAGTTGGCTATTCAGGAAAAGGTAAGAATCGCGTGCGCAACAGAAACAATGCATTAGAAACAATGGTGTATACACCCAGCAGTGAAAACGTTGTTGTTCATCAGCCATTAATTCGGAAAAGACTTATTGTAGATAACGATTATCTGGAAGAATATAATTTCGATTCGAAATACGAGCCCAACGTTCCACTGCAACGCATCTTTTCAATCAACTTCCCTTCTGAACCCGATATTGAGCTGGAAGAAGAGCGCTATGGGTCATATGAGGGAGCTGATTATGAAGAAGAATATTACGACGAGGAATACATGGACGAAGAAGGCTACCTCGATGAAGAATATTACGATGAAGAGTATTACGATGAAGATTTTGATGAAAACTATGCCTTCAAAAACATGATGTATGATAGAAATTCGGGTAAAAGTCTTCCGATGGCAAAATTCATTGATAGTCTGGGAGTAGTCTTTCATTTCAAGAATGTATTCGAGAAAAAATACCCGAACGGACAGTTGATGGTGCGTTATGAATTTGAAGATGGTAAATTGAAACAAGAAAGCACGATTTATTGGGATAATGGAAAGCCATACGACGTCATCGTTTTTAATAAAGATTCCAATCAATATGTTCAATCTATTTACGATTATAATGGCAAGCTGTTCAATGAATTGGTTTTCGATGAGAAGGGATATTTTGTTCGCGTTAACTTTAAACCCGAAATAGAAAAATTCATCAATATCGATGGTTTTCGGGCAGGTGACAGAGGCTATGGCTTGTATTATTTTTACGATAAACTGGATACATTAAAGTATGAGTTGACCGACTCGCTCGTATTGTTCCGTTCTTGGGCAAAAACAGATACCTCCCTTTTATATTCCAGATCATACGTGCCTGCAGAAAAATATCTTACATTCTCATCTTTTGCCATTAGTGGTGAAAAATCGTTAGATGCACATTTAAATTTCAGTGATGATTTCATGAGCTGGACGGGCTACAAGATTTATAAGATCGGTAATCTTTCAGTAAAAACTACCTCATCAGCATCATTGCATGAATACGCAATAGCAGATACAATTCCCCAGCGACAAATGAATTATTTTGCCGAGGATTATATACTGACGGATGAGCATCAGTTAGCGATGAATGGGAAACCTTTTACCGGTAAGTTGTCGCTAAGTACAAACAATAAAAGTTTCAACCTTAAAACGGGAAGTTCTATCCAGTTGAATCTTCCGCAAGGATATTTGATGACCAATAAACTGATGAAGGATTATTTTAATTATCGTTCAAGTGGAAAAACCAAGAATGAAATTTTATTCAATACACTAGATGTTACTGAGCTGGAAGAAGATTTCGGAAGCTCCATCTACTATTCCTTACTTTCCGGCTTTCTTACCGAATTTGTAGACTATCCATATTCAGAGAATTATGAATACTACGATTATGAAATGCCTAATCCTGGGAAAAAGGTTAATGAGAAAAGGATGAGTCCGTTCACTAAAACCATAAAAGGTCAATTCGCCAATGGTAGGCCTCAAGGCGTTTGGAAGATCTACGACCAGTTTGGAAAAATAATAACTGAAATTCCATTTCACAACGGTGAAGTCAATGGAACCGTAAAGGATTACGACTATGCATATCCATATTCAAACGAAAGTGCATATTATGAGAATTCTGCTTTGATGGATTCAGTACCCAAAAGAAAAACGCATTATTTATATGCGGAAAGGGAGTATAAGAATGGTGTTCCACACGGAAAACACCTGGAATATAACTGGTACGGAGAAATTACAAATTCACAGAATTACGTAGATGGATGGAAAGAGGGAAGAGCATTTGAACGCAATAAGTTGGCGCATACCGAACTGAAATACCAGAATGGAGCCTTAGACGGTTATGTACGTACTTACCTGACCCTTAATAAGCGTGACTCTGTTTTGCTTTATGACCTAAATTTTAAAAATGGTATGCTTCAAGGAGAATCTAGAGCCTATCACACGAACGGTAAGCTGGCTAAAAGAGGATTTTTCCTGAACGGTCAACCGATAGATGATTACGAAGCCTTTGACACACTGGGTTTCCGATACCATTACGTAAAGTTCCAATACGCTTTCCCTGTTGAAGAGAAGATCTGGGAAGAAAATGAACTTAGTGTACGCTACTTGTTTGACTGGCGTGATTCGATCCATTTTCAACCCGGCGACATCACAACTTCCCAAAGTTTGGAACGTACCCTGTACAGGTTAGGTTTGGCAGGAGGATATGGCGAACGACCTTATTACGGTAGACCAACTTTAGTGAACAAGAACGGGATCGATTACGAGATTACCAAGTACTTCCCTAACGACACGATTGGTAGACAAGGAAGCATTTCGCACGGTAAAAAAGTCGGATGTTGGAAATATTACAATTATGATGGCGAGTTTTTATATGAGGTGGATTATTACGATACGATTTTGGTGCTGAACGATAGCATACAGTTCAAGTCCAAAGGAGTTTTGACGGATTATGACGCAACAGGCAAGAAACTTAGTCAGAGCTATATCATTGAAAAGTTTGAGAAATACGACTGTTCGCATACCGATCATTATGAAATTAGACAGTATATGACGATCTGGCAAGCACCAGAAACGACTGATCGCATGAATGGATACGTTAAAAATTACTACGACAATGGCGTTTTACAAAACGAAGGACAAATGAAGGATGGATTACCTACCGGAGTCTGGAAGTTCTACGATCCTTATGGTAAACTCAATCAGGTAGGTGAGTACGTAATGGGTAAGAGAAACGGACGCTGGTTAGGTGGTGACCTTTCTAAAACAAAATATTTGGGCGATATCTGTTTGAATCCAAACTTACCTAACTTGGAAGAGGAAATTAAATACCGTGAAAAACTCCTGGACATCGTCATCACGAAATATCGAATGGGTAAAGCCTTGAACAAAGAGTTCTACGATGTTAACATGAACAAGTTTGAGGAAGAAGAAGCAATTGAAGAATAAATACAGCGTAGATGTCGCTAAAATGCCACACTTTATAGCGCATGTTACTCTAGGATATATAACTTTGTCGAAAAAATTATTGATATGATCACACTTCAACATAGTAAGAAACAAAAGAAAAATGATTCACTGGTGCTTGTAGTGAAAGATCTTTCCATGTTGGATAAATACTTGTCGGAAGGACAGGTAGCATACTTTGAGAAATCGTTGAATGGAGAAAAAAAATTCGATTTCCTCAAAACCGAAAAAGGATACATCTGCGTTGTAAAGGCGAATCAAGCGGCAGAAGAACTAAGAGCATGCGGAGCAAAAGTGCAAGCTTTGGTTGCCGCAGAATTGGAAGAATTGAGTGTGTTGGGTAATACCAAACAAGTGCTGGAAGTGTTAGAAGGAGTGATGCTTGCCAACTATCAATTCATTCCTTATCAAAAGGAGAAAGAGAAAAAAACGCACAAACTTCAAAAACTACTTATTTCAGACGAAATTGACGATAAATCGATCCATGAACTTGAAAACAAAGTGAAAGCGGTTTTTTGGGTGAGGGATCGCGTTAATGAACCTGTTTCTCACTTGAACGCTGAGCAGTTGGCTGAGCATGCAAAGTTGTTGGAACAAGATACAGAGCTTGAGGTACAGATTCTGGAGAAAATGCAGATCGAATCACTTAAAATGGGCGGATTACTGGCCGTTAATCAAGGTTCTATCGACCCGCCGACGTTTACCATAGTTGAGTACAAACCTAAAAAGGCAAAAAACAAAAAGCCGATTGTGCTAGTAGGAAAAGGGGTGGTTTACGATACCGGGGGCTTGAGTATCAAGCCGACACCGGGATCTATGGACATCATGAAATCTGACATGGCCGGTGGCGCAGCTGTTTTAGGAGCAATATATCTTGCTGCGCTACAAAAATTGAACGTGCATGTTGTAGCTTTGGTTCCGGCAACGGACAACCGTCTGGGCGAGAATGCTTATGCACCGGGAGATGTGGTGACCATGTTCGATGGTACAACGGTCGAAGTTCTCAACACGGATGCTGAAGGACGAATGATCTTAGCTGATGCCTTGGCGTATGCCGATAAGTACAAACCGGAATTGGTGATAGATCTGGCGACTCTTACAGGAGCTGCGCTTAGAGCGATCGGAACGCATGCCGCTATTGCGATGGGCAATGCCAAAGATGAGGTTTTTGAGCAACTTGAGAAAGCAGGGAATAATGTTCACGAACGTGTGGTTCGTTTTCCATTCTGGGACGATTATGCCGAAGAAATGAAATCTTCCATTGCCGATCTTAAAAATTTGGGAGGACCTAATGCCGGAATGATAACCGCAGGTAAGTTCCTGGAGCATTTTGTGAAAGCGCCATACATACATATCGATATCGCCGGGCCGGCATGGCTGGATAAAAAAGAGACATACAGAGGAGTAGGAGGTACCGGAATGGGTGTGCGTTTACTCTACGATTTTTTAAAAAATTATAAATAATGGAACAAGCCAAAGAGAAAGAGCAAGGAAGTCTAAACCCAATACGAGTAGGGATTTCTATCGGTGATA
>JBFHIN010000169.1:0-5058 GCA_041596415.1 Crocinitomicaceae bacterium
ATGAAATCACTATTGCTACTAGAAATATCAACGTGTAAAACCACCATCGTGCATACAATGCTGGATATACATACCCCTTGATTGTAATTAGATTCTCCGAATCTCTATTTAAGTGATCAACTACTTTTATCTCAACGATCAAATTACCTGTTGGAAGTTTGGGAATGATCAGTTTGTCAATATCTGCCGGTAAATAAACCCAACTCGAATCTTTTCCTTTAAAACGATAAGCATAGCTATAATTATCATTAGCCGAGTAAAATGCAGTTTCCAAGTCCAGTATAAGAGCATCATTATGCGAAATCTCCAAATCATTAGTCTTAGAAATCCAATTTCCACCAACTTTCAGTTTTTTCAAGTACACCTTGGCTCTTGGTCGTTCTGTTTGAAAATCGACTGGAATACATTGTATTCCTCGGGCCGTTACTAACCACAAATTATTTCCGACAACATTTAAATTTCTTATATCCTGAGAAGCCAGCCCCTGCAAAGTTCCTACCGATTGAAAACTGGAATTATCAATGTCGTAAACAAAAAGACCATTAGAGGAGGCAAAATATAGTTTCCTTTTAAAGTAAACAATTTGGACCGCTTGGACGTCTTTTGATAGTTGTCCGAGTTTTCTCACCTTATAATTTTCTGTTATTTCATAAAATTCACCTCTAAAACTTAGTGCATACACAGAATTAGCATTTCCAGTAACACTTACAATTTGGTTTCCAGTTAAAAACTGCCGAGCGAATTTGATCTGATTACTCTTTATAGATGAAAGTACTAAGCCATCATTGGTTGCAGTCCACAATTTTTCTTTTTGAAGAACGAATTCGCGTCCCCAGGCTAAAGAGATGGTATCTGAAGGTGATTTATCTAACAGGTTTTTATAAACGAATGTTCCACGAGAAGTGGCCATGCAATATAAATTCCCAGTATGTAGAAATGCTTTTATCGGAGGATATGCATTTGGTACTTTCTTAATTACACCATTTTCAAATTCGTATAAGAAATTGTTGACACTAAAGTAAGTTTTGCGATCAAGAGGATCATACTGAATGCTTCGAATATCGGCCTTAGTGTCCATACTCCACACCTTAACGGTTTTATTTACTGGATCTATCTGACCAATGGTGCCGTTATACTGAGAAAAAAGAACATTGTTGCCATAGGCACTTACTCTTGTCACCTTGTTAATTGGAATATTATCGTCGGAATAATTATATTCAATGAAACGAATATCGGGAATTCTAAAAATCCCATCAGTCAATGTTGTTAACCAAATGTTCTTTTCTCGTCCAAGAAGACAATCAGACAACGGAAAATTACTGAAATAAGATTTCGTTTTTTTAGTTGTCAAGTCGTAAACGATAGCTCCGTTGAAAGTAAGGATCCATAGATTATTATCAATTTGTTTGACTAGATTAATTTTTTTGTCCTTTATGCTCTTCGACAATTCTATTGAAATAACTTCTTCGAAAAATTTCCCATTGAAACGATATACATCACCACCAATCACACTAAAAAGCCATATTTGTCTGTTAATGGGGACGATTAGATAATCTCCTAAATTGGTATTTCCATTAGGCTTGAATTTAACCGAAAAAGTTTGAATATTATCATCTTCAATGCGACAAACTAAAGGACTATTTATATACCAAACAGAGTTATCATATGCAGTCACAAGTCCTTTTGAAATTGCGCGCACGTCGTTAATATTATGATCGATTTTAAATCTTTTCCAGGAATTGGTAGTTTCGTTGTAACGTAAAACACCATTATTGGTGGAAATCCAAACATTGCCGAGAGGATCAGTCGTTAATGACGATACTCTTTCTTCCAAAAGCACTAATTGAACCAAACGATTCTTATGAAGAAAAAATACTTGCCCATTAAAGTTATACATGTATAAGCGTCCCGACTTGGAAAAACTTAAACCTGTAATGGATTTGGAGTTTTGATCTTCACTGGTAAAGTGCTCGACTGAAATACCGTTATATCGCATTAATCCAGCGTCACTGCCAAACCATATAAAACCCTTTTCATCTTGAATAATGGAATAAATCTCATTACTCAAAAGACCTTGTTCTCCTGAGAGTCCATGATAAAATGGAGATTGAGCCCTTGTAATAGGACTCACACACAATAAGGCAAACAATAAAAATGAAGTGATGATTCTCATCTTACAACTTACAGTTTGCCTACGAAACTACTAATACGAACTTGTTGAACCACCGATATTTTCTATCGGATGCCACGTCGTCTTTAATTCCTGTGTATTTTCAATCAAGTATAAATTTTGAGCGCTTGGTTCATTCCAATTTTCTGAAAGAATAAACATACGTTTAATATTCAAGGTTGCATTTTGTTGGATCTTTTTAATCTCCTCTTGATTATCATCACAATAAACTAGTGCGTTGATATCCATGTGAGTCGAAAAAGTCTCAATAAGTTCTTTTTGTGAACCTGTAAGGATATTTACGACACCTCCCGGTACATCTGATGAATTCAAAACTTCAGCAAACGTAATTGCACAAAGCGGCAATTGCTCCGAGGCCAAAACAACGCAGGTGTTTCCTCCGGCAATAATGGGTGCAACAGTTGATATCAAACCTATTAAAGACGTATCATTCGGGGCAATTAATCCTACCACTCCCGTTGGTTCATGAACAGAAAAGTTAAAATGAGATGAAGCCACCGGATTCACACTACTTAATACTTGAATATACTTATCACACCAGCCGGCGTAATAAACTAATCGATCTACAGAAAGATCAACCTCCTTTATAGCTGCCGGTTTTGTTAGTCCTTGCTGCTGAAGTTCATGAATAAATTGCTCTCTTCGTGTTTCCAGCATTTCCGCAATACGATATAACACCTGGCCCCTATTAAAGGCTGCACGTTCCGACCAACCTCCAAAAGCCTTGCGAGCTGCCACAACGGCATTTCTCACATCCTTTCTTGAAGACAAGCAAAGATTCCCCAGAATTTCACCTTTTGGGTTTTTTGGCGTGTAATATCTACCAGATTCTGTTCTAGGAAACTGTCCTCCGATGTAAATTTTGTATGTTTTTAAAACTTCCAATCTGCTCATTTTACTTCAATTTTACATATGCACTTAAACCGTGAAGTCCACCTTCTCTACCAATACCACTTTCCTTGTAGCCGCCAAATGGTGAGCTAGGATCAAATTTGTTATACGTATTTGCCCAGATAACTCCAGCTCTTAATTTTGTAGTCAGGTTAAAAATTCTAGAACCTTTATCTGTCCAAACACCTGCCGCAAGTCCATACGGTGTATTATTAGCCTTCTGAATTACCTCATCTACGGTTCTAAACGTTTGAACCGTAAGAACAGGTCCAAAGATCTCCTCTTGAGCGATTACACTCGATTGTGCAACATCTAAGAACAAGGTTGGAGGACAATAATAACCTTTTGATGGAATTACGCATTTTGGCTGATACATTTCGCTTCCTTCGTCCAAACCAATTTTTATATAACGGTTAATAGTCTCCAACTGTTCCTTCGAATTGATGGCACCAACGTCAGTATTTTTATCCAAAGGATTTCCGAGATACAAGGAGTCCAATCGATGCTTAAGTTTTTCGACAACACGGTCAGCAATCGATTCCTGTACAAATAGTCGAGACCCTGCACAACATACATGACCCTGATTAAAGAATATACCATTTACAATACCTTCTACAGCTTGATCAATCGGGGCATCATCAAAGATGATATTGGCCGACTTTCCACCAAGTTCTAAGGTTAGTTTCTTTTCCGATCCCGCGATGGCATTTTGTATGATCTTACCTACTGCCGTTGACCCGGTAAAGGCAATCTTATTTACATCTGAATGATTTACGATCGCTGCACCAGTATCTCCATAACCGGTCACAATATTCACGACACCCGCTGGCAATCCTGATTCTTCGATTAATTCTGCGAGTTTAAGTGCAGTTAATGAGGTAGTTTCAGCTGGTTTAAGTACAACTGTATTTCCTGTAGCCAGAGCCGGTGCAATTTTCCATGCCGCCATCAACAAAGGGAAGTTCCATGGTATGATCTGACCTGCTACACCAATAGACTCTATAGTCCTATTTGGGAATGCATAAGAAAGTTTATCTGCCCAGCCCGCGTAATAAAAGAAATGGTTGCAAGCTAATGGAACGTCTACGTCTCTCGATTCACGGATCGATTTTCCTGCATCCAATGTCTCAATAACAGCAAATTCGCGAGCACGTTCTTGCATCAATCGTGCAATACGATATATATATTTTGCTCTTTCGGCACCCGATAATTTGGACCAAACTTCGTCGTAGGCTTTTCGAGCCGCTTTTACAGCTTTATCAACGTCCGCTTCATTAGCATGTGCAATTTCGGCTAGAGACTCCTCATTTGCCGGGTTTATAGTTTTGAAATATTTTCCGGAAGAAGGCTTTACCCATTTTCCATCGATAAACAAATCATATTTTTTTTTGATCTGAACATGAGAAGTACTCTCTAAAGACGGTGAATAGTCCCAGTTCGAAATCTCTACATTATCCTTTTTCTTTGCCATATTAGTCAATTGAGAAATAATCAGAAGATTGATACACTCCTGTTTCTGCTTTAATTATCTGCATTAATACATCGTTAGCTAAACTGCTCGCTCCGAATCGGAACCACTCGTTGTTCAACCATTTCATTCCAAGGGTCTCTTTCACCATTACAAGATTGTGAAGAGCCAACTTTGATGTTGAAATTCCACCTGCCGGCTTCATTCCGATCATGATTCCAGTTTTATCGTAATAATCCTTGATCGCCATTAACATAGTGTAGGTCACTTGCATCGTAGCAGCCGGCTGGATCTTCCCCGTAGAAGTCTTTATAAAATCAGCGCCTGCGTAAATTGCAAGATCACTTGCTTTTCTAACGGCATCTAGGGTAACTAGTTCTCCTGTTTCCAGAATCACCTTTAGTCTTGCTTTACCACAAGCCTCCTTTATGGTCGCAATTTCATCGAATACATAATTATATTCTCCTGACAGAAATTTCCCACGAGAGATGACCATGTCAATTTCATC
>JBFHIN010000170.1:0-5057 GCA_041596415.1 Crocinitomicaceae bacterium
AAAAAAGTAGATTCGAATTATTACCCTCACAAGGGACATATTTTCAGTTGGCATCCTATGCACAGATATCGGAATTGAACGACGTGGATTTTTGTAAGGAGCTTGTAGAAAAACACGGTGTCGCTGCAATACCTCTTTCGGTTTTCAATGATGACGGTAACGATCGCAAATTGATCCGTTTCTGCTTTGCCAAAGATAATGACACACTTATTAAAGCTACCGAAAGACTATGCAAGATTTAAGAATTACGCTGGTTCAAACCAATCAGTATTGGGAACAAAAGGAAGCAAACCTTCTTCATCTTGATGAATTGCTCGAAAATATGGAGGAAACTGATTTGGTGCTTTTACCGGAAATGTTTCAAACCGGTTTCAGTATGAATGCGTCGAATATGGCAGAGACCATGGAAGTTTCACCAAGTATTTCATGGTTGAAAAGAAAGGCTGAACAGTACAATTGTGCATTTTACACTTCTTTAATTATTGAAGAAAAAAGATCCTATTACAATAGGGGTGTTTTTATTACTCCCGATGGCGTTATTTCTATTTACGATAAAAGAAAGACATTTGGTCTGGCACAAGAAGATCGCTATTTTTCTTCCGGAAATAAAGAAACCATTGTACACTTCCGTGATTGGAATATCATGTTGCAAATCTGTTATGACTTGCGCTTTCCTGAAATTTGCAGAAACAGAATAGATAGGGAAGGCAAAGCGGCCTATGATTTACTTTTATATGTGGCCAATTGGCCCGAACGACGTGCTGAACATTGGAAAACCCTTTTACAAGCACGTGCCATAGAAAATCAATGTTATGTTGCCGGAGTGAACAGAATTGGACTTGACGGAAACGATTTGAATTATTCAGGCGATTCATCCATAATTGACCCATTGGGAAATGTAAAAACATGCAATCCTAACCAATTAGAACTGAAAACGATAACTTTATCTGCCGCTGAACTCCTTGATACACGTGAAAGGTTGCCTTTTTTAAAGGATGTGTAGTAGCTACTTATTTAACAGTATGTTTATTTTTAATATGATTCATGTATATTTGTACATCTAAAATAATCTTGATTATGAAAAAACTTTACGTTTCTATTTTTCTTCTAGGCCTAGGAAGTGTAGTAAACGCTCAAAAAGCGGTTAGTCCTATTGTGGCTAATGACCTTACACCTTTAAGTCCAAAAGCAGAAGTACTACCTGCTCCAAAAGCTACTTATCCTGCATTTTGGTCAGATGATTTCTCTACACCTTCTAACTGGACTGTAGATAACAGTGGACAAACCGGAGCTACTTTTGGTTGGTCAATTGACGGTGTTAAAGACGGATGGTGGGCATCGTCTGCTACAGTAACCAGCAATTTCTCCGGAAATTTTGCAGAACTTTCTAATGGTAACCCTACAGTAACTCCTGCTACACAAGCATTGAATGTTGTTTACAATTTAACAACTGCAACGCCAGTTGACTTAACAACTCAAGGAACAAACATTTCATTAAGCTTTAAGCAATATGGTGCTCGTTTCAATGATTTACAAGAAGTACAAGTTTCTCAGGATGGTGTGACATTTACAACCGTTGCGAATAACTTGAATTACACTGTATTATCTTCATCAGGAGGATCTGCTTATCCAATTGAAACAAGATTGATCAATTTGGCTCCGTACATTGGTGGTTATACACAAGTTTATATCCGTTTCAGATGGACAACAAACTATCCTTCTTCAGCTTCAAATCCTAACGTTTGGGTAGCATACGGATGGTATATCGATGACGTAGCCTTAGCTCCTAACGCAGATTACGATTTAGCCGTAAATTCTACCTATTGGGGTTCTGCAGGATTGAATTATTACCAAATTCCTTCAACGCAAACAGCTCCAATTGATTTTTCTGCAAATGTATTGAACGGAGGAACTCAAACAATGACGAACACTGTATTGAACGTTGACGTGAACACTGGTGCATGGACTGGAACAAGTTCGCCTCGTACCATCAATTCTATGGCAACTGATAGTTTGTTTACTACAACGCAATTTACTCCTTCAGCTGTAGGTGCTTACGTCGTAAACAGAACATTGACGTCAACTGATGTAGATGATGTTCCTAATAACAACGTAATGGCCCCTATCAACTTCAGCGTTACTAACTACATTTATGCAAGAGATAACAATACACCTGCAGGAAGTACAAGTAACACCACAAATGGATTCGAAACAGGTAACTTGTTCGATATCTGGACTAATCAAACAATCCGTGCAATTGATGTTCGTTTATTAGGAGGAGCTAGTGGTTCTACTGCTGGTACTGAGATCTTCGTTAAGATTTACTCAATTGATCCATCAACAGGTGACTTCGTATGGGAAGGTGAATCTGATCCTTTCATTATTTCAACAGCTAACATGAACACTAACTTGATCATGCGTTTGAATGCTCCTGTTAACTTGTTGGCAGGTGAAACTTACCTAGCAGTTGTTGGTGCTTACGGTGCTGGTTTGAGAGTGTCTAACGCTGGTACTTCTCCAGCTCAAACTTCTTTCTTGTATGATATGTCTAACTCTACGTGGTACTATCAAACAGGTACTCCAATGGTACGTTTGAATTTTGACCCATCAGTTGGAATTGAAGAGAATGAAGCTGCAGTTTCAATCGGTAAAGTTTATCCTAACCCAACTTCTGGAACTACGGCAATTAACTATACAATTGCAAATTCATCTGCAGTTGCTATGGAAATCGTTGACATCACTGGAAAAGTGATCTACACACAAACTGTTGGTCAACAAAATGCAGGTGATCATACATTGAACATTGACGCTACAAACTTTGCAAACGGTATTTACTATGTAAACATCGCTACAGAAGAGTTCAAAGCGACTAAAAAATTCATCAAGAAATAATCTGTTGAATTTTAATAATTTTGAAGGGTCGGTTTTACCGGCCCTTTTTTTATGGATTTTTATTCACTAGGTTATTTAGGCCTTTTTCTTTCAGGTTTTCTTTCGGCTACCATTGTTCCACTGGCCAGTGAGGGGGTGCTGCTGTTCATGCTTGAATCTGAATATTCACCAGTTTGGTGCCTAATAATCGCCACCGTAGCAAATGTTCTGGGCGGTCTGACCAATTATATTCTAGGATATTGGGGAAACAAGAAATGGTTTAAAAAGTTAGGTGTAAAGGAGTCTAAATTAAATAAATTCGAGAGTTATGTTCAGCGCTACGGGTTTTGGCTGGCATTTTTTTCTTGGGTACCTATAGTGGGCGATCCCATGACTATTGCACTAGGCTTTTTCAAGGCAAATTTTTGGAAAGTGACCCTTCTGATGATCATAGGAAAATTTCTGCGCTACCTTGTTTTCGTTATCCCTTATTTGTACTAGCTCAGAAATAGGACCCTCAGTTCTTACATTTCAACCATTTTAACGATATTTGCACAAATTTTCCTTCAAATGTCAAAAGTTACTACGCTCAATGAGTTTATTATGGACCGACAAGCAGATTTTCCATTTGCTACCGGTGAACTATCTCGTCTACTAAATGATATTGCAGTTGCATCAAAAATTGTAAGTCGCGACGTTAGAAAGGCCGGATTGGTAGATAACATTCTTGGAGCTCAAGGCGAAACGAATATTCAAGGTGAACAACAGCAAAAACTGGATGTGATCGCAGATACGCAATTTATAAAGGCATTTGAACTTGGCGGTGAGGTATGCGGAATTGCTTCTGAAGAAAATGATGATTTCGTAGCTTTTGATTCACCCACAGCCAAGCGAGGAAAATATGTTGTATTGTTTGATCCTCTTGATGGATCCTCAAACATTGATGTAAACGTTTCTATCGGGACCATTTTTTCCATTTACAGAAGAAAATCGGATGTAGGTACAAAAGCGACCATCGAAGACATGTTACAAAAAGGTGTTGACCAGATTGCTGCCGGTTACGTGCTTTACGGTTCTTCAACTATGCTCGTATATTCTACGGGTCGCGGTGTCAACGGATTTACACTTGATCCTTCCATTGGTGAATTTTGTCTTTCGCATCCAAATATGCGCATGCCAGAAACGGGTAGAATTTACGCTATGAACGAAGGAAATATTAATAGTTGTGAGCCGGGCATTCGCGATTATTTAAATTATTGCCAGTCGAATGACAACGATTTCGGTTCACCATACTCTGGGAGATATATTGGTTCTTTGGTAGCCGATTTTCACCGAAATTTGGTCAAAGGGGGAATTTACATTTACCCTGCAACAACTGCTTCGCCTGAAGGTCGTTTACGATTATTGTATGAATGTAATCCTTTGGCATTTATTGCAGAGCAAGCAGGAGGAATGGCCACAACAGGTAGAGAGCGCATTGTGAGCATTAAACCACAACGACTCCATCAGCGGGTTCCCCTTTTCATTGGTTCTAAAAAAATGGTGGAAAAAGCCATGAGTATGTTAAAGTAATCCATGGATCTCAACCAACTCAAAGATAATTTTAAGAAACTACCCCAAATTGATGAATCGGCAAACCAACTTCAGTTTGCGGGTAAGCATTTGCATTGGAAAGGACTTGTGGGTTCTTCCCGAAGTTTATGTGCCAGTGCCTTAGCTGAGCAAATTCCCGGTCATCATTTATTCATTCTGACAGACAAAGAAGAAGCCGCTTACTTTTTAAATGACTTGGAGGGGCTGTATCCAGAGGATAAACGTATTCTTTTTTACCCGGCCTCTTATCGCGTACCTTATCAAATCGAAGATACTGACAATGCCAATGTCGTAGCCAGAGCCGAAGTACTTGAACGCATTAATAATGGCAAAAACGCTTGGGTGGTCACTTATCCGCAAGCGCTTTTTGAAAAGGTTCCTACCTCAAAAAAGTTAAGTGATAACACCTTAAAGGTGTCCGTCAATGCATCTTACTCGATTGAATTTCTGAATGATCTGCTACTCGAATATCATTTCGATCGCGTAGATTTCGTTTACGAACCAGGTCAATTTTCCATTCGTGGAGGTATCGTTGACGTGTTTTCGTACGCCAATGATTTTCCATATCGCATCGAATTTTTTGGTGACGAGGT
>JBFHIN010000171.1:0-5004 GCA_041596415.1 Crocinitomicaceae bacterium
ACAAGCTCTTTTGGTGTTAGTTATGCCTACTGGTTCCAAGCTCAACGAGCAAACAATAGTTTTAGAAATTCAGAGATCGCTCTACATTTTAATTATACTACTAGCGATTGGAATACATTTTCAAGTACCTTTTCAGCTTCAAGTGTTAACCTGACAACATCAAAAATTAATGTCGGAATACAATTTACTCCTGAACGCAAGATATTTGAAAACGCCGTCAACTCTAAATTTCTTGAAAGAGTTAAATACCGTGTTGGATATTATCAATATACTTTGCCATATTCAAGTGAAGGTTATCAAATTAAAGATTTTGGCACAACATTTGGTTTTGGCATTCCGATTTTGGCGCAGCAGTCACTTTCTTCCATGAATTTTGGAATTTCATTGGGAAAAAGAAATAACGGGACTTCAAACGCGTTGAATGAAAATTATGTAGGAATTAATTTTGGCATAACTTTGGCACCATCCAATTATGACCGTTGGTTCAGAAAAAGAAAATTAGATTAAAAATTAACAAGATGAGACTAGGTAAATTACTTTTTGGTACTGCACTTTTACTAACAACAGCGACTTTTGCTCAAGAAGAAACAGAGCAGGAAAGAGAATGTCTTAGAATGCGTTTCTTAGCCGGAGAAGAGTTGAAAATAAAGAATTATGCAGGTGCTTCAGCCTACTATTTAAAAGGGGAGAAAATCTGTGACGGTTACGATGCTGCAAATTATGAGCGATTGGTAGCAAGTTTAAGAAATACGATCAGCACAGAAGCAGACAAAGCTAAAAAAACAGCTTATATCGACACCTTGGTAGCTGTTTATGACCGCGTTGAAGAAAAAGGTTTTTACAATCAAGAAAATGATTTGACACGCGCCACCTATATTTTCCAATCTTCTAAGCCAAATCGTGAGAAAATGGATGTCTTGTACGAAAGAGGCATCAATAAAGCAGGTAAAAATGCTGGAGAATCTCATGTAGCTCTTTATTATTACAACTTGTATTCAATATACATCGATGCAACGGGAGATAAAAAGGTAGCACTTAAAAAACGAGTGATCAACGAATACTTTAACCTTTCTAAATTAGCAGGTGAGGCTAATATGTCAGCAAAAACTATCGAAAATCTTACTACGTATTTTAATAATATCGTAAGATCTTGTGATGATATTTTACCTGAATTGAAAGGATTTATGAGTTCATTCCCTCAAGAAAAAGAGGTGAAGAAAGTTTCTGTAAACAACTTCATTACATTGTTGGAAAACAAAGGTTGTACAGAAAGCAAAGAGTACGAAATGTTAATTGATACGTTGATTGCCATTGACCCTTCTATTGACGCTGTTTTAGCTAAAGCTAAACTTCTTCGCTCTAAAAAGCGTTACAGTGATGCCATCGCTACGTTGAAAGACGCAAAAGGAATGACTGCAGAAGCTGACAAGAAGGAAGAGATCGATTACATGATTGCTGAAATTCAATTCAGCAGCGGTAGCTACAACTCAGCTTACAATACTGCAATGAGCATTTCCGGTAAATACAGATCAGAAGCTTTGAAAATGGCTGCTAACTGTGTTTCAAGAACAGCTAACAGTTGTGGATCTAGTACAATTGAACGTAAGGCAAATTACTTATACGCAGCACAATTGGCAGATAGAGCCGGAGATAGTTCATCGGCTTCAAAATATCGCGCTGCAGCTCCAACTGATGGAGAGTGGTTTGATGCGGGTGTGAACAGCATTACCTTGTCTTGCTGGGGTGTAACAGTTTCAAAATAAATTGAATCTAATTTATATAAAACGTTGGTTAATCTATATTCCTGCCGGTTTCTTACTGGCAGGAATTCTTTTTTCCTGCGTAAATGATCTTGAGTCTATAACAAAAGTAACCTACGACCCCAAAGCACCAGATGAAGTAGCCCAGAACATTTCCGTCTTTTATACGGATTCGGGTTATGCTAAAATCGAGTTAAAAGCAAAGATCGCTGAAACCTATAACCGACCGGAGAAGATTACCAAGCTGAAGGATGGACTAAAAGTTAACTTTTTCTCTGAAGGCAAAGTTGTTTCTACCTTGTCAGCGCTTTATGGTGAAATAAATTTCTCTAAAGGTGTATTGTTTGTTAGGGATTCTGTTCAGTTATACAACTACGAAAAAAAACAACGTTTAGAAACGGAAATTCTTTACTGGAACCAAAAAGACAGTTCCATCTATAGTCTTTCAAAAGTTACTGTATACTCACCTAAAGGCGTTCTGTTCGGTGATGGTATTAAAACGAAACAAGATTTTTCAACTTACGAGTTTCTTAAGCCTTTCGGTAAATTTTCCATTGGTAATTAAGAGAATCGTATCTTTACACTATAATTTTTTAAACATGCAGGTTTACAATAAAATAATGCTCTACTTCTGGTTGATTGCGGCTATTGCTATATTCTTATTTATTAGCTTTATGAGTTTCACTGATGGAATTCAAAAGTGGGGTTTCTACTACATCTTCGTTATAACTTCGCTGTTGATGTTCTTTGTTAAAAGATGGATGATGAAACGCATGGAAAATCACCTCAATTACATGGAGCAACAAAAGGCACGAGAATCGAAAGATAAGTAATGGATTCATTTGACTTAATTGCCTCGTTGTCAAACGCAAAATAATATTGGTTACTTTTAAGCGACTGTTATCGACTTAATGTAACTTTTGACGGACCAAATCATCTAATAGCTGTGAAATCGTGGAAATGGATAGTATTTTTTCTTTTTCTTGCGTTGTCAATCAAAGGACAGGCGCAGCAATTGTTGTCGGGCAGAATTCTTGACGAGCGCAATGTTCCTATACCTTACGCAAAACTTTACGTTAAAAACACAGCTGATTTAAGAACTATATCGGATGCGAATGGTTACTACGAACTTCGTTTGTTTCCGGGAGAATATTTCTTGGTATTTACTGCGCTAGGCTATGAAGATCGTGAATCTTACATAATAATAAATGAGCAACAACAACAACGCGACATTCAGCTTTTCCCTGCTAAAATTCAGGATTTAGGAGACGTTGACATAGCCACCAAACGAACTAATCCTGGTAGGGAGATCATGTTGGAAGTAGTAAAGATTAGAGACCAAATCAATCCTTGGAATTATAATCATACTGTCGAAGGCTATACAAAAGCGACCGAGAAGATTGATCGCAAGGAAAAAGACGAAAAGAAGAAATCCGAAGAAAACAATCGAAGCATAGACGATCCTTTTGAAGATGGAAATTCAAGTGAAAACAGTAAGGAGAGAAACATGAATCTCGTCGAGGTTCAGTTCAGCAGAGCTTTTTCACCCCCCAATAAAGTAAAAGAGGTTCGTAATGCCTATGAGAAAAGGGGCAATGACCTAAATTTGTACTACACTACCACAGTTAAAGCAAATTTCAACTTTTTCGAGAATTTATTACACTTGGACGACTTGCATCAATCTCCTGTAAGTTCACCTATTTCAGCTCCTGGAATCCTTTCTTACAAATATCGACTTGAAGCTCAATATATTGAAAATGGTGTTAAGATAAATCGCATCAAAATTATTCCAAGAAGCACTTCTACCTCAACCTTGGAAGGATACATCTGGATTATCGATTCCCTTTGGTTAGTTCAAAAGCTGGAATTAACAATGAATAAAGGAAATTTATTACGTTACGATTATTTCACTATTCGTCAACAGTTTGATCATCCTGGAGATACCCTGTGTTTACTCACAAAACAGGAGTTGGAATATGGTGTTAAATATAAAGATCAAACTTCCACATGTACCACCGTAACTGATTTTTCTAAATACAATTTCAATCCTCAATTCGGTGCTAAATTTTTCGGCAACGAATTATCTGTCACAGAGAAATCGGCTTACGAAAAAGACACTAGTTATTGGGGTCAAACAAGAACAACACAATTAACAGAAGAGGAAAAAGCATATATCATTGCACAGGACAGTATACGGGATTATCGAAATAGAAAAGAATATACAGACTCCATCGATGCAATTTTTAACAAAGTCACCTTTTTAAAGGTTCTTTGGTTTGGGATCGATCATAGAAACCGTGAGAAAAAAACGCAATGGACCATTAGCTCAATTGCAGCCACTTCACGGCCACTATATATCGCTGGACCAAGAGTTGCACCATCCTTCTTTTATTTCAAAAAATGGAAGGACGAGAGAACTTTGGATAGTTATAACGAAATTTCCTATGGTTTTTTAAATCAAGATATCAAAGGTAGCAGTTGGTGGCGCTATAGGTACGATCCTTTTCATTTAGGTACTTGGAACTTATCTTTTTCGCACGACTTTGATGTCATTCGAAGCTATGATGCGATAACACAGATCTATAAACGAGAAAACTTTATAGAAACCACGAGTGGACAAATTGGTCACGATTATGAATTGTTCAATGGCTTTTATGCTGACATTAGTTTTGATTTTTCCGAAAGGAGGAGTATAGAAGATTATAAATTCATGACTTTTTTAGATAATTCTATTCCTAACAATGATCCAACCGACTTCCAATCTTATCAGGCCCTGCTTGGTGAAGTTACTTTTAGTTATACACCACAGCAAAAATATATGCGTGAACCGAATAGAAAAGTCATATTGGGATCCAAATTCCCTACTTTCTATGTGACATACGAACGTGGGATTCCGAAACTTTTCGGTAGTGATATAGATCATGAATATTTGCGTGTCGGAATGATGCAAACCTTTAAAATAGGCACTTTAGGTACTTCATCTTATCATATTACATCCGGACAGTTTTTAAGTACTAAAAATCTCCAATTTGCCGATTTCAAATTTCAACGTCGAAGTGATCCTATTTGGTTTTCCAATCCCCTATATTCATTCCAAGGACTTGATTCTTCCCTTCCTTCCACACAGATATTCTATGAAGGGCACTTTGTGCATCACGACAATGGGGCCATCATCAATAAAATACCCTTCATGAAAAAAACAGGCATTGGGCTTGTAACAGGTGTAGGAGCCCTTTATGTCAAA
>JBFHIN010000172.1:0-5003 GCA_041596415.1 Crocinitomicaceae bacterium
AAAGGAGAAAACCGAATGCTTTAAGTCGTAATCTACCGACTTCAATATTTGAGGAACGATATTTTTCCCAAGCGCCTTTCTTTCTTCGTAGATCTCTTTATCATTTCCTCTAGAGAAGTAAATGCGTTCAAAAGAACATTTTAGACTCTCAGCTGGTTCGTTGATCTTTGTTTCGGTAACATCTCCTGATTTACGGATAAGCAATGCGTGTCCAGGGGTAAGCTCTCTGATGTCTTCACTTTTTATGTTGAAGGCCGTTTGAATAACAGGTCTTTCCGAAGTTACAACACAGATCTCTTCATCTTCATACCAAAAAGCAGGTCGTATACCTGAAGGATCACGCAAAACGAAAGCGTCACCGTGACCAAACAAACCGGCCATAGCGTAACCACCATCCCAATCTTCAGAAGCTTTTTTAAGAATAGTTTCAATATTGATCTTTTCTGCAATGCGAGCATATACCTCAAGATTACTGTAACCCATCGGTTTTAGTTCATTGTATAAACGCTCATTTTCTTCATCCAAAAAGTGTCCGATTTTTTCCAAAACGGTTACCGTGTCCGATTTCTCCTTAGGATGCTGACCAATGTTTACTAAAACATCGAAAAGCTCATCAACGTTCGTTAAGTTAAAATTCCCTGCCACAACGAGGTTTCGAGTGATCCAGTTATTTTGACGCAAGAAAGGGTGACAATTTTCGATGGAGTTACGTCCAAATGTTCCGTAGCGTAGGTGACCCAAGAATAATTCACCAGTAAATCCGGCATTCTTTTTCAAATAATCAACATCCTTCAAATAGGCCGGATTTTCTTTTTCGATCTGCTTGAATCGTTTATTGATCTGGTCAAAAATATCTTGAATCGGTTTGCTGTCAATGGAACGTTGCCTTGAAATGTAACGTTCGCCTGGTTGCATATCAAGCTTAATGTTAGCCACACCGGCACCATCCTGACCTCTGTTGTGCTGCTTTTCCATTAAAAGATGCAGTTTATTCAGACCATAAAACGAAGTTCCATATTTGTCTAGGTAAAACTGCAAAGGTTTTTTTAATCTAAGAAGTGCTATTCCGCACTCGTGTTTGATCGCATCACTCATTTACTCACCGCTAAATTGTGTTGCAAAGTTACAGTTTTTAATTTAACCGTTTTACTGTGAAATTGAATATTCTTTTCCCGAAAAAAGCAACCTATTTGAGCAAATTTCAGTTAAATGAATAGATAGGAATCAATATTAAGTGTGTAAATGACGTAAATAGGTGATTTATAGCGCAAAATATCGTAAATTTCTAGTTAATATATGAAACTACAACTGGTCGTAATATTTGCAATTTTTAACACCATTCTGTTCGCACAGGATGTGTGGTTGCACCCGAATGTCGGTCAGTGGGAAAAACCTGTGCTTTACAAAGTAGAACTCCAACAGGGTGAGTTCATTGCTGAGTCTGATGGATTCACCTATTTTTTTCATGATTTTAAGCAAAGTAGATCGCATACACATAGCGACGAAAAAGTGCATATCGAAAATGAAGAAGAACTTATTAAGGCCCATGTTGTGCGTGCGAAGTTTAGAAATGCCAACTGGCAGGGTAAAAAGGTTCAAAGTAAACCGTCGTCGTTTTATCGAAATTATTTTTTAGGCGCTGATTCGAGTAACTGGAAAGGAGGAGTATACGCCTTCGCCGAGGTCGAATTACTGGATTTCTACCCGGGAATAGCCATGAAGCTGGAGGGAAGTGACAAATTGAAATATTCCTTTATAGTTTCTCCCGGTAAAAGTACAGCGCAAATTCAATACGAATACTCGGGCGCGGAGCATGTTTATCTGGATGAAAGAGGCAATTTACACGTGAAACATAGATTCGGGGAGATTATTGAGCAGACTCCTGTTGCATGGACGGAAGGGCGAAACGGTAAGGAGAAGGTTGAAGTACAATTTGTCCTGGATGGCAATCGTGTTTCTTTTCAGTTTCCTCAAGGATATGATCAACAACAGGTTTTAGTGATAGATCCATATCTGGTATTTTCAACCTTTACGGGCTCTACGGCTGACAATTGGGGCTTTACCGCTGCTCCTGACCCTAGTGGAAATCTATTTGCCGGTGGAATTGTTTTTGCAGCTGGCTACCCAACAACTACAGGTGCTTTTGATGTTAGTTATGATAACGGCACAGAATCAGGTTTTAATATAGATGTTGGGATCTCGAAATTCAACACTACAGGAACTACACTGTTATACAGTACCTACTTAGGTGGTAATAAAAACGAAACACCCAACAGTATTGTGTGTACACCGTCCGGTGAGTTGTACGTTTTTGGGATAACGGCCTCAGCAAATTTTCCAATTGGAGCGGGTGCTTACGACAATTCTTTTAATGGAGGTCCAACAGTGACTGGTAATTCACTTACCTTCTCCGGTACGGATATCTATATTGCTAAATTCAATGCCGCTGGTACGGCATTAACAGCCTCAACCTTCATCGGAGGAACAGGCACTGATGGATTTAATTTAACCAATCTGAATTATAATTACGGTGATCAATTTAGAGGAGAGATAATTCTCGACGCTGCGGGGAATGTTTATGTAGCATCTACCACGCAATCAACCAACTTTCCGGTTGTTTTAGGTTCTCAAGGTGCCTTGAATGGCAGTCAAGATGCTGTTATTTTTAAAATGTCGTCCAATTTAAGTTCGTTACTGTGGAGTACTTATTTTGGAGGAAGCGGCAATGAAACAGGAAACTCAGTTCAAATTGCCAGTAATGGTAATGTTTTAGTTGCAGGAGGTACAACTTCAAATACAATACCTGTATTGGTGGGAAATGATCTTACCTACAATGGTGGGTTGGCAGATGGGTACGTTTTGCGTATTAATGGTGCCACAGGCGCTACCCTCTCAGGATCATATATGGGATTTGGTGAATACGATCAGGCATACTTCGTACAATTAGATATAAGCGATGAGGTGTACGTTTTTGGACAATCTCAAAGTGCATGGCCAATAACACCAGGAAAATTCGGAGTGCCTAATTCTGGACAGTTTATACAAAAATATACTGCTGATTTACAAAACATTCTGTGGACAACCATGATTGGTGCAGGTACGGGTAATGTTGAAATTTCACCTACGGCTTTTTTGGTTTCTGATTGTTATGATATCTATTTAAGTGGATGGGGCGGAAGTGTCAATCAGGCAAGCCAGGCTACTTTCAGTACAAGTAGCGGATTTCCTGTCACTCCAGACGCATTTCAAGCCGGAACAAACGGCAGTAATTTTTATATCGGTGTATTATCACAAAATGCTACGACATTGAAATATGCCACTTACATGGGTGGAACAGCCAGTAGTTTTAACCATGTAGACGGAGGAACAAGTCGGTTCGATAAATCCGGAAGAATTTATCATGCCGTTTGTGGAGCATGTGGCGGTAACCCTAGCGGCTTTACAAGTACACCGGGCGTTTGGTCACCCATAAACAGAAGTACAAATTGTAATTTGGCGGCATTCAAATTTGAGTTAAGTACCATCGAAGCTGTCGTTTCGGAACCTCAAAGCATCGTTTGTTTGCCCGACCCGGTTGTATTCAACAACAACAGTAGCAATGGTAATACGTTCTTATGGAATTTTGGTGATGGAAACACTTCAACAGCGGAAAATCCAAGTCACTTGTATTCCGGTCCCGGAATTTACACGGTGACGCTAGTCGTTTCGGACAATACCGGTTGTTTTAGTGCGGACTCTGTTCAGTTTACCGTTACCATTGGTGATTTTCAAGGTGGAGTGGTTCAACCAAGTGGTACAGTTTGTCCCGGAGAACCTTTCCAGTTGGAAGCTTTTGGTGGATCAACTTATTTATGGTCACCGGCAAATGTTTTAAATGATCCCACAAGTGCCACGCCTATTGCCACCGTTTATCAAACAACCAATTTCACGGTAATCGTGTCGGATAGTTGTGGTACAGATACGCTGGAATTGACTTTACCTGTATATGGTGGAAATTCATCTATTTCGAATGATACGATCATTTGTCTAGGCAACAGTGTTCCTTTATTTGCTAGTGGAGGAGTTTCTTACAACTGGACGCCAGCGACAGGGCTAGACGATCCAAATTCGGCAACACCAGTTGCCACACCTGATAATACGGTTACTTATATCGCGGAGATCTTAACGTCAGATGGCTGTATATTGAGGGATTCGGTTGAAATCGTAGTTTATTTCACATTGCCAATTCCTGTTATGGAAGATTCCATGAATTTATGTTTCGGTTCTTCAGCTCAACTTACAGTTAGCGGAGGAAATACGTATCTATGGTCGCCAAATTCATTCATCAATACCACAGTTGGACCTACGGTAATGGTTAATCCTCCCTTGAGTATGTATTATTATTGTGACTTTACCAATGCATGTGGAACTGTAACGGACAGTATTTATATCCATGTAAGGTCTGCCTCTGTTACTGCCGGAAATGACACTATTATCTGTCCGGGAGAATCAACTTTACTTTGGGCGAATGGAGGCATAAGTTATAACTGGTTCCCTGCTTATTCATTGAATACGCACTTGGCTTCACAAGTTATTGCAACCCCGGATGGTTCTACTATGTATCGCGTTATTGGTACTGATCAGTACGGCTGTGTTGATACGGCATTTGTGACTGTTCTGTTGTACCCAAGGGCAACCATACAGACAAATCCTGACGTTTATGCCATTTATGGGGATCAGGTACAGTTGTCGGCACAAACCACCACTCCGGGAACGATCGTTTGGTCGCCGGGTGAATTCTTAAGTTGTGTTGTTTGTCCGAATCCTATTGCGGTTCCTAATAAGGATTTCACCTATGTGGCATCTTATACCGATCAGAATGGCTGTTCGGCAAGTGACATAGTTAAGATTTTCTATAAACCAATTCTTTACATACCGAATACTTTCACGCCGGATGAGGACAATATCAATAACTTTTTCAGAATCTACGCCAGTAATATCAAGTCGTATGAACTACTCATCTT
>JBFHIN010000173.1:0-4983 GCA_041596415.1 Crocinitomicaceae bacterium
AATTTGCCTTCGACTGGGCTCAGGAAATATTGACTAAAAGCCCAATTGCCGTGAAAATGGCCAAATTTGCCTTTAATTTGATCGATGATGGTTTAGTCGGACAGCAAGTATATGCGGGTGAAGCAACAAGATTGATTTACATGACAGAAGAAGCTGTGGAAGGAAGAAATGCATTCCTAGAAAAACGTCCACGCGATTTTTCCAAATTCCCAAAATTCCCTTAATCCCAAAATGAATCGTTACTCTTTTATTTTCTCTCTGCTTGCGCCGCTTTTCTTAGGTCTATTGTCCTTTGAAATTGATCCTATTGACGCATCAAATCAGGAATTAAAAACTGAGTACGTGGTAATACTGATCATTGATGGACCAAGAATGTCAGAGACTTTTTGCGATTCAACACATCAGTACATTCCAAATCTTGCCAACGTGCTTGCTCCACAAGGAGTTTTAGTAAAATGTTTTAAAAACAATGGCCCAACGTACACCAACGCCGGGCATGCGGCAATCACTACCGGAAATTATCAACGTATCAAAAATAACGGACTGGTGCTTCCGAAAAATCCATCCATTTTTCAATATTACCTGAAAGAAAAAGGACTTGATAGCACCCATGCATGGGTAATTTCATCAAAGGGTAAACTGAGTATTCTAGCCAATACAAAGCATAAAAAATGGAAAGATCAATACACGCCGGCGCGTTACTGTGGAATTGATGGTAGTGGTATGGGCTACTCCAATGATGATCCGACTTTTGCGGCCGTGAAAAGAATCTTTGGTCAATATCATCCTAAATTAACCTTGATTAATTTATTGGAAGTGGACGTAAGAGGTCATCAACGCCAGTGGAAAGAATATTTAGAAGGTATACAGCATACAGATCAGAAGGCTCTGGAGTTGTGGAACTGGATACAGTCAGATCCGATCATGAAAGATAAAACAACCTTACTTATTACCAATGATCATGGAAGACACTTAGACGGAATCAAAGAAGGATTTGCAGAGCACGGTGATAATTGCGAAGGTTGTCGTTCTATTTATTTGGTTGCCTTAGGCCCGGATTTCAAGAAAAACGCAGTTTTATCGCGCAGTTATGAGCAAATTGACATAAGTGCTACGGTTGCAAAATTATTGAAATTTGATTTTCCGATAAGCGATGGTGAGGTGATGACAGAATTATTTTTAAATTCTGTAGAGTAAAAAAAAGACCCTTTCGGGTCTTTCGTTATTTTTTAAAGTTTTTAGAAACAATAAGGTCTTTTGTTCCGTGATCCCAAGAATAGAATCCTTCGCCAGTTTTTACACCTTTTTTACCTGCAGTTACCATATTAACTAATAATGGACACGGCGCATATTTTGGATTTCCAAATCCGTCATGTAAAACTTCCAGGATAGCAAGACAAACATCCAACCCTATAAAATCAGCTAATTGAAGTGGTCCCATTGGATGCGCCATACCCAATTTCATCACAGTGTCTATTTCTTCAACACCAGCTACGCCTTCAAACAAGGTGTAAATAGCTTCATTTATCATTGGCATCAAAATACGATTAGCCACAAAACCCGGATAATCGTTCACTTCAACAGGTACTTTATTTAGCTTTTCCGACAATTCCATAATTGTTGCCGTTACTTCGTCGGAGGTAGAATAACCACGAATAATCTCTACAAGTTTCATGACCGGAACCGGATTCATAAAGTGCATACCAATCACTTTTTCAGGTCTTTTGGTTACGGAAGCAATTTTAGTGATGGAAATGGAAGAAGTGTTCGTAGCGAGAATAACATGATCATCTGTCAATTCATCCATTTGAGCAAAAATCTTCAGTTTAAGATCCATGTTTTCCGTAGCAGCTTCAACTACAAGGTCAATATTCTTCAAACCATCTGCCATTGAAGTATGGGTGATCAAGCGATCCAATGTTGCATTTTTCACTTCTTCGTTGATCACTTCTTTGGTAACCTGACGATCAAGATTTTTTGTTATTGTGGCAATTCCTCGTTTCAATGCATCCTCAGAGATGTCGATAAGTGAAACATTATAACCGAATTGAGCGAAAACATGGGCAATTCCATTTCCCATAGTTCCGGCACCTATTACTGCAACGTTTTTCATTTGTTTTGATTTTTGATCAACAAATATAATTAAACTCAACTATTCGACTAATGTTACTATCAATTATACCATAGAAAACAAAATGCAAGCATTTTTGTATTTTTGTTGTATGGATTTTGCGGATAAAACGATTGTATTTTTTGACGGAGAATGTGGGTTTTGTAATGGAACAGTCCGTTTTTTATTGAACAACGATAAAAATAAAACCATCCATTATTCTCCTCTTCAATCCGAATTCGCTCAGGATTTTTTTAAAGAAAAAGGTGTATCTATAAAAGAGTTATCGACGTTATTTGTCTATACAGATTATCGCTTATTTCAAAAGTCAGCGGCGTTTTTTAGTCTGTTACCCCACTTGAAAATTTTGTGGCGATTTCTTTATTTAGGTAAACTAATTCCAATTTGTTGGCGAGATCGTATCTATGACATGATAGCAAAACGAAGACACAACATTTTAACCGAGCGTTGCATTTTGCCTAACGCGGAGGAGCGTTCCAGAATGTTAGTTTAGTTGTGAAAAGTTCTGAAGATCTGGATTAATTTTTCTGGTGGAACAATCATATTTGGATAGTCTTTCATGATTTTTAAAACTTCTTCAGTAGCATGAGGGTGTAAGCCCATGCGGATGCCCAATTCACGAATGTATTGTATTTCCGACTCATCAATCTGTTGATCTACATTCATCATAAGAATTAAACGGTGAAATTGAATGATCCTTTCATGTTCTAGTTTTGGGGGATAAAACTCAATGTAGTCCTCAAATAAATGCTTAAAGTCATCTTTTGAAATTCCAAGTTGAACGGCTAATGAAAGCAAAAAATTAAACTCGATATCCTTTATTTCATTGTCTGAGTTGGCGAGTTTTATCAATTCAGTCATAAGACTCAATTTTTCACGTTTTTTATCTTCACTGTTTTCTTCTGCAGACATGATTTATTATTAGTTGGATTCTAAAAAGTTTAAAGTTAGTTGACAAATCTGTAGTAATGCGTCGGGAAGCTCACTTTTTTTCCAGGGATGTTGTGATCCGAATGTATGGTTTGCATTAGAAATGCGATGTAATGGCGAATTAGTCCATTGGGCAAGTAATTCGCCTTCGTGAATGGAAACGGACGTATCTTCTTCTCCGTGAATGATCAAACAATTTGCATTCGTATTTTTTGAGGCTTGCTCGATAGAAAGTTTTTCTTTATGCGCTAAAAAATCGGTGAATTGGGAATAGTTCAAGGGTAAATCTTGTCCAGTCCTACCATTGTGAACGAATCGCAACGTATTCTTTTTCCATTTTTCTAACTCCTCTCCTGTTGGAAAACGTGACTCAATATCGGCAATTGCTGCCCAGGTTATAATTGAACGAGCAGGTAATTTTACTGCCCCAAGCATGGCAATTCCTCCCCCTCTTGAGTGCCCAATCAGATGAATGGTTCGATATTCGACGCTTTTTTCTTTTAACCAAGAAAATACGGCCATGAGATCCTCAAGTTCTTTGCTGTACGTATTAAGCGAAAATGCTTCGGGATCTACAAAGTCTTCGGGATGATCGAGTGTGCAACCATTGTGTGAAACGTTGTATTTTAAGAAACCAAATCCCTTCTCAGTGAAGAATTCTTCAACCAAATTCCAACATCCCCAATCCTTGAATCCCATGTATCCATGTATGAAAATAATCAGTTCTTGTTGGTAGTTTTCAGGTATGCTTAAATCAAGCAATGAGGGTCTTCCATTGGCCCCGATGAACTTTTCATGCTTAAGTTTTATCATGTGCCAAATGTATGGATTAAAGTTTTTAACCCGACTATTTAGCTATCTTTACGGCTAAATTGAAACCGTGAAGTTCATTTATTTATTCATATCGGTAATACTTTTATTTTCCTGTGCTAAGGGATACGGGAATAAGTTGACGGCAAAAAATCTTAATGTTTATTTTGAACAAAAAAAGGACGAAAAAGCAGCGAATGCCTTAGGGAAATTCTGGCAAGATAAAGGTTTGGTCGGTGAGCGGGAACAAAATATCATGTTGCGTTCCGATAAAGATTTTTATTATATCTATCTGATCCAAACGAAAGATTACAGAGAAATTCCTATGAACTTTCAGGAACATAAATTATTATTAGAACTTCAGGAAGAACTCGATTCAGTTGTTTTCAAAGCAACCAAGCCGTGCAAAATTGTGATCAGCAATGAACGATTTCAAGAACTCCAATTAGACAACGATTGATTTAATCGAAAATGAAAATTTCAGCATCCATTTATAGCGATAAAAACAGACCACTCGAGGCAGTTATCCATGATTTAATTGAACATCAAGTAGATTTACTGCATGTAGATTGTAATGACAATCTTCAGGTTTTCGAGGATATTAAAAAAATCAGAACGCTTTGTTCGATTCCAATCGATCTACACATCATAAGTAACGAACCTGAGAAATATTTTCCATACTTAATGGAAAACCCTGTTGAATATCTCACTTTTCAGTATGAACAACTCAAGGAACGTTTAGAGATACCCAAAGAAATCAAGGGAAAGAAAGGATTGGCGATCATCACTCCAACGTCAATCGACGTTTTTGATGCGTATAGTGACTTCGATTTCATTTTGATCATGGCTACTGTTCCGGGACATAGCGGAGGCGTTTTCGACAAGGTCAATTTTTCTAAAATTCGTCAGTTCAGGAAAAAGTATCCTACCAAATCGATACATGTTGATGGTGGGGTAAACGGTGAAGTTTCCTTCATTTTAAGAAACATGGGCGTTAGTTCTTCAGTTTCTGGATCCTATCTTTTTTCAGGTCCAAGCATTGGTCATGCACTAATGAATCTTACCAAAAGAGACATTGAGTCGCATTTTCATGTGAAAGATTTCATGATTCC
>JBFHIN010000174.1:0-4937 GCA_041596415.1 Crocinitomicaceae bacterium
TATCGCAGGAAAAATCAATATACCTAACACAGCTGTTTCTTTCGAAAGCATGGCCATAAAATAACACACCAAACTTAGAACGAGGATGATTTTATTATTGTTTTCTCTCCATTTCAGAAAACTCAATAGAGCCCCAAATAAGAATAATGCGGCTAAAAGTTCGTCCCTGCTCTTGACATTTGCTACAACCTCCGTGTGGAGCGGATGTATCATGAATAACAAACAAACCAAAATCGCCATTAAATGGTTATCTGACGAATATAGTTTTGACAACCACTTGAATAGCAATAACACACAGAGTCCATAGAGCAACACTTGAATAAAATGGGAAACTTTTGGATCTGCATCAAAAAAACTTCGTTCTATAGCAAATGTACTAAGGGTTAGAGGTCGATAGGATTCATCCTCTCGCCCATCATATCCGTATAAATAACTGTGTTGAAAAATCTCAGGAATGGCTTCAATACCCTGTTGAGTTAGTTTGTTGGATTCTACTACGATGATATCATCAATGGTATATTCATGATTCACCGTGTTGATGTAGAGCAAGATACTCCCAAAGAACCAGAACCACCATTTTGACAATATCTGCGTCATTTATTCAACTCCAAATGCAAAGGGTAACAAATCAAGTGCAGCATTAAAAACTAATGTTTTATTATCCTGACTGACTAAAATAATTCTGTATGCTTTTTTTTGTCTGTTTTCTGTTTCAAGCATCACTTGTCTGCAAGAACCGCAAGGTGAAAGAACTCGATCCCATGGTAATAACTCACCACGAGCAACAACACAAATTGTTTCTACAACCTCTTCGGGAAAATTTGCACCTGCATAAAACAACGCTACACGTTCAGCACACAAACCTGAAGGATAAGCAATATTCTCCTGATTGCTTCCCAAAATAATTTCACCATTTCCAAGCTTTACGGCAGCTCCTACCCTAAACTTTGAATACGGAGCATATGCATTTTCACATACCGCGTAAGCACGTTCTACTAGCTCTCTGTCTTCCGCACTAAGCGCCTCCCAAGTTTCTAAAAGGTCGTATTCTATTGATAGTTTTGTCATTAATTTTTTAAATAAAGTTCAAGGGGTTAAATTTCCACCATCATAAATGTGATTATAACACTTAAAAAAAACGAAAATAATAGGAAATTTCAATTCAGCATTATTCTTCGGCCTTTTTTGGATGCTATTAGCTTTCTGCTTAATTTTGCCACGCGATATGATCCAGTACAAAAAAGTAGCTTTTTACACCTTGGGGTGTAAGTTGAATTTCTCAGAAACATCTACCATTTCAAGGTTATTTGAAGAGGCCGGCTTTGCCAAAGTTGATTTTGAGGAAACACCGGATATTTATGTCATCAACACTTGTTCTGTCACTGAAAATGCCGACAAGAAATGTAAGCAACTCGTAAAAAGAGCAAAAAAGATAAATCCTGAAGCTTACGTAGTGATCATTGGATGTTTTGCGCAATTAAAACCAGTGGAGATCAGTCAAATAGATGGTGTAAATATGGTTCTTGGTGCCAACGAAAAATTCAACATCATTGCACACATTGAAGAAAACCAGCACTCGAAAGACCCAGTCGTTGCCTTTGAAAAAATAAAGAAAACTAAGGAATTTGTTCCTGCGTATTCTCTTGGTGATAGAACAAGATCATTTTTGAAAGTACAAGATGGATGCGATTACTTCTGCACATTTTGTACGATCCCATTAGCCCGTGGAAGTAGTAGAAATGCTTCTATCGAAAAAACTGTTCATGAAGCAGTTGAACTTGGTAAAACCGAGGTTAAAGAAGTGGTTCTGACTGGAGTGAATATCGGTGATTTTGGACAAGGTGGTGAGGAGAATTTTTATGGATTGATACGCGAATTGGACAAGATCCCTAGCATTGATAGATTCCGAATATCATCCATTGAACCTAATTTATTGAGCGACGAGATTATTCACTTTTGTTTAAGTGACTCACAACGCTTTGTACCTCACTTTCATATTCCGCTGCAATCAGGTAGTAATCGCCTTTTAAAAGCTATGCGTAGAAAGTATTTACGTGAATTGTATGCCGAACGTGTTCAAACAATCAAGTCGCTACGCGCAGACGCTTGCATTGGTGTGGATGTGATCGTTGGATTTCCGGGTGAAACCGATGAAGAATTTGAAGAAACGATGAATTTCTTGAAAGATCTGGACGTTTCATATTTACACGTTTTCACCTACTCTGAAAGGGCGAATACCACGGCCGTAAAATTAGGAGAAGCCGTTCCGATGGAAGTGAGAAAAGAAAGAAGTAAGCAATTACACATTTTGTCGGATAAGAAAAAGCGCGCTTTTTACGAGTCAAATCTGGGAACAGTAAGAACAGTCCTCATAGAACATGAAGAAGATCAAGGGATCATGTATGGTTTTACAGAAAACTACGTGAAGATCAAACTTCCCTATAACCAAAGTCTGACAAATACCTTTCAAACAGTAAAATTAGACAGTATTGATCGGGATGGTATTGTAAAAGGTGTGCTTTTAACTGAGGCAACCGTTCATTAGCCTTTAAGTAGCTTATTAAATTTTCCTAGCTCGCGTCATTTCTCTTTTACCTGGAGGTCCAGGCAATGCTTCTACAGTAAAACCGAGTGACTTCAGATCACGTTTAAAGGAACCTTTTGCGCAATAGGTTACAAGAACACCGTCTTTTTTTAGCATGAGGTACATTTTTTCCAACACTGATTTGTCCCACATATCTTCTTGAGCGCGTGGACCAAAGGCATCAAAATAAATCAGATCAAAACGTTGCGATTTTGGTTTGTAGTTCTGTATTTTTTCGACCGTTTGAACAAAATCAAACCATTCGCTTATAGAGGTAACGTCATTATATACTGACGAATGCATTGATTTGAGTGCTGAATTTCCCTCATGGCTTAAGAACTTTTCATAGCCCAATGCGTTCATTAGCGCTGCTTCTACCGGGTAGGCTTCAATTCCTTCATAAAAAATTCTGGAACCAGCATTTATGGATTCTTGAAAGGTAAGCGCTGCATTTAAACCTGTACCAAATCCCATTTCAAATATGCTTATTTCCTCTTTTTTCAGTAAAGGCTTCAAACCATGTTCAATAAAAACATGCATTGCCTCTTGTAGTGCACCATGCGTGGAATGGTAGTTTTCATCCATTTCCGGGAGGTATATGGTTTTACTTCCGTCGCTAGTTATTTTGATCTCTCGCTGCATAATTTCAGTACAAAGTTAAATTAACAATTGTTAAAAACTTCATTTCATAACTTTTTCGAATCAAATGCAAATAAGATTTTTTCGAGGCATTTGGATTAGTTATCTTTGTGGGATGGAGCAGAGATCTGAGAACAGTAAAAAACCTATAACACGCACTAAAAATCCTTCCGTTTTGCTGAATGACCTTGGTAAGATTCCGCCACAGGCCGTTGATCTAGAGCAAGCAGTACTCGGTGCGATGATGCTTGAAAAAAATGCGGTTACTGATACAATCGACATTTTAAAACCAAGTAGTTTCTACGATCCTAAACATCAATATATTTATAATGCCATTAGAGAACTCTTTGGTAGTTCAAATCCAATCGACCTTTTAACGGTCATCAATAAACTAAAACAGAATGGTGAGATTGAGGCCGCAGGTGGTGTAACGTATGTCTCTCAGCTGACCAGTCGCGTTGCTTCAACAGCCCACGTCGAATTTCATGCACGTGTAATTGCAGAAAAATATATCAAGCGCGAACTCATACGCATGTCGAGCGAAGTTATTCGCGACGCTTATGACGATACGAATGACGTTTTTGATGTCTTGAACAAAGCTGAAGGAGAACTATTCCAAATTGCAGAAAACAACATGGGAAAACATGTTGATCTCATGCAAAACGTTGTGCGTCAGGCAATCGAAGAAATTGAAGCTGCATCACAAAATTCTGATGGTATTTCGGGTGTACCAAGCGGATTTTTCGCCTTGGACAAGCTAACATCAGGTTGGCAACGTTCCGACATGATCGTAATTGCTGCACGTCCGGCAATGGGAAAAACGGCATTTGTACTTTCCATGGCAAGGAACACAGCCGTTGATCATGGTAAAGGTGTAGCGATATTTTCCTTGGAGATGTCTTCTGTTCAGTTGGTAAAACGTTTGATCGCCAGTGAGGCTCGTTTGAGTGCAGAAAAACTTAGAAAAGGAGATCTGGCAGAACATGAATTCCAACAATTGCATTCAAGAATTACAAAATTAGCCACGGCACCAATTTACATTGATGACACTCCGGGAATAAGCGTTTTTGACCTTCGTGCAAAATGTCGTCGATTGAAAATGCAGCACAACATAGACATGGTGATCATTGATTACTTACAGCTAATGACAGCAGGTGGTTCCAAAGGGTCGGGAAATCGTGAACAGGAAATTTCCACCATCTCTAGATCCATTAAGGAAATCGCAAAAGAGTTGAATGTTCCTGTAATCGCACTTTCGCAGTTGAGTCGTTCAGTTGAACAACGGGGCGGTGACAAACGTCCGGTCCTTTCAGATCTTCGTGAATCAGGAGCAATTGAGCAGGATGCCGATATCGTATCTTTCATCTATCGTCCAGAATACTACGGTTTCTTACAGGATGACGAAGGAAATTCCAATGCGGGAGTTGGAGAAATTATTGTTGCCAAACATAGAAATGGTGCACTAGATCGTGTTCGTTTGCGTTTTATTGGAGAATACGCTCGTTTTGACAATATAGAAGGTTATCAAGAAGATGAAAATAATTCAGTACCTTCAAGTTTGAATGGATCAAATAACTTTGATAATGGTGGAAGTTATACGATTAAAAGTAAAATGAATTCTTTTGAAGATGATTCAGCTGATTTTTTAAATCAGTTTGACGACACACCATTTTAATGGCGCAAACTTTGTGCAGAGAAAATGATTATGAAAAAA
>JBFHIN010000175.1:0-4892 GCA_041596415.1 Crocinitomicaceae bacterium
TCCGCAGTTCTTCGTTCTTGTGATTGTTTTGGAATCCAACAATTACATGTAATCGAAAAGGATAATCAATACAAGATTCAACGCGATATTGCCCTGGGCGCAGGAAGATGGGTTGACCTATACAATTACGATCAAGGCGAAAATCCGTCAGCGGACTGCATATCAAAACTGAAAAGCAAAGGTTACAAAATTGTTGCCACAACACCACATACAAGGGATGTCACCATCAACGATCTGGACCTTACCCAACCAATGGCTTTAGTTTTCGGAACAGAACGTAGAGGAATTTCTGATGAAATGAAAGAAATGGCTGATGAATTCGTGAAAATTCCTATGTATGGATTTACTGAAAGTTTCAATATTTCAGTTTCTGTAGCTATAGCATTGAATGTTTTAAGGTCTCGACTAGAAGAATCTGATCTGATCTGGAAATTGAGTGATTCAGAAGCCACAGCCTTAAAAATCAAATGGTCAAAAAAAATTCTTCGAGGTGGAACTGCCTTAGAAGAAGCTTTTCGCACTCGATTATTTGAAAAAGAATAATATATTTGTAGCACTTACTAATTACTATTCTGTAAAAAACTATTGAAATATGGGAAAAGGAGATAAAAAAACTGCAAAAGGTAAACGATCTATGGGATCTTACGGTGTAACTCGTAAAAGAAAACCGTCTGCTTCTAACTCGAAGCCATCTGTGAAGTCAGAGAAAAAAAGTGGTGAAGAAAAAGCTACAAAGAAAACCACAGTGAAAAAAGCTGCAGCTCCTAAAGCCACTGCCGATAAAAAACCTGCTGCAAAAAAAACAACGACAGCAAAAAAGACGACAACCGCGAAGAAAACGACTAAGAAGTCTGAAGAATAATAAATGAAGCTGCCTTGAAGGCAGCTTTTTTTTTGTTTTCTTTCAATAAACTTTGTCAGAAAGGTCATTATAAAAATTCTTTTTTTGAAATTTGTTCTAAAATAAAAAACAGTAAAAAAATCAGTATGAAACATAATTTTGGCGCAGGACCGTGTATTTTACCGAACGAAGTGTTCAAGCAGGCTGCGGATGCCGTTTTGGATTTTAATGGCCTCTCAATACTTGAAGTATCACACCGTCATAAAGACTTTGTTGCCGTAATGGACGAAGCAATCGATCTTGTGAAAAAATCACTCAATGTGCCAAGTGGCTATTCTGTAGCTTTCCTTCAAGGTGGCGCTACACTCGGATTTACAGTTGTAGCGTTGAATATGATGCGTGAAACAAAAAAAGCAGGGTATATCAATACAGGAACTTGGGCAAGCGGTGCAATTAAAGAAGCTAAAAAAGTGGGAATTGACGTTAATGTTTTTGCTACTTCGGAAGCCAATAACTTCAATTATATACCAAAAAATTACAACATACCAAAAGATGTAGATTATATTCATTTCACGTCCAATAATACCATTTTCGGAACTCAATTTCATGATTTCCCAAAAACGGAACTTCCTTTGGTTTGTGACATGTCGTCTGACATTTTTTCAAAGGAAATAAACGTTGCTGATTTTGACCTTATATACGCCGGAGCCCAAAAGAACTTAGGTCCTGCAGGTGCAACATTATATATTGTTAAAGACGAAATACTGGGTAAATCTACTTCACCATTTATGCCCACGTACCTAGATCTTAAAGCACAGATCGAAAAAGATTCGATGCTCAATACACCTCCTGTTTTTTCAGTTTACGTTGCCATGTTAAATCTTCGTCATCTAATGGAAAATGGTGGAGTTAAGGAAATTCAAAAGCAAAATGAGGCGAAAGCTGATCTTTTGTACGGCGAAATTGACGCAAATCCCCTATTTAAGGGAACAACAAGTGTAGAGGATCGCTCAAAAATGAATGTTACTTTTGTATTGGAAAATGAAGCTCATGGCGAAGCATTCGACAAGATGTGGAAGGAAGCCGAAATTGTAGGATTACCTGGTCACAGATCGGTAGGTGGATACAGAGCCTCAATGTACAATGCGCTACCAATTGAAAGCGTACAAGTGTTAGTTAATGTAATGAAAGAATTTTCTTTAAAACACGGATAAAATGAAAATATTAGCCAATGATGGTATTTCCGCTATAGGTAAACAGACATTAGAAAACGCTGGGTTCACAGTGATAACAGATAAAGTTCCCCAAGAAGAATTAATATCTTATGTTAACGCTCACAACATCGAGATATTACTCGTAAGAAGTGCAACTACAGTTCGTAAAGAAGTAATTGATGCTTGCCCTGGTTTAAAATTGATAGGTCGCGGTGGAGTTGGCATGGACAACATTGATGTTTGTCACGCTAGAGACAAGGGTATCACTTGTATAAATACACCTGCAGCATCATCTCAATCCGTTGCAGAATTAGTGATGGGACATATGTTTGCCCTTTCTAGATCATTACACGATTCATATAAACATATGGGTAGCGATGATTTTGAGAAATTAAAGAAAAAATACAGCAAAGGAATCGAATTAAGAGGAAAAACTCTTGGTATCATCGGATTTGGAAGAATTGGACAAAGTCTTGCAGGTTATGCGCTTGGCTGTGGAATGAATGTAGTGGCCGTAGATCATTATTTTCAGGAACCAATAAACATTAACGTACCGATCGGTAATAATCACCAGGCTATCGTTCCAATTCATGCCCATGAGAATTTACATGATGTGATCGGTCAAATGGATTTCATTTCACTACATATCCCAAAACAAGCAGATGGAAGTGCAGTGATCGGTGATCGTGAATTTAAAATGATGAAGCCAGGAGCACGTTTGATCAATGCGGCACGTGGTGGAGTAATTGATGAAAAGGCACTTATCAAGGCACTTGACGATAAATTGATAAGCGGAGTAGCCTTAGACGTCTTTGAAAACGAACCAAATCCAATGCAAGAATTACTTAACGATGATCGAATAGCATGTACCCCGCATATCGGAGCAGCTACAGTAGAAGCGCAAGACAGAATTGGTGAAGAATTGGCGCAATTGATCATCGGTCAATATGTAAGAGCATAGTACTTTAAAAATTATATTTTCAAGACCTGAACTTAACGTTTGGGTCTTTTTCGCATAAAAAGAGTTTATTTTGTTATATGACAAAAATTAAAGCATTTAAAGCCTTTCGACCTGTTCGAGATAAAGTTCATCTTGTAGCCACTAGACCTTATTATTCTTATAAAAAGAATGTATTGAAGGCAAAATTAGAGGATAATCCTTTTACATTTTTGCATATCATCAATCCTGAATTCGGTAGTAAGATCAAGACCAAACCGAATTCAAAAGAACGCTTTGAATTAGTCAGCGAAAAATACCACGAATTTATAGAAGATGGTATTCTGTTTCAAGACACGGAAGAACATTTATATATTTATCGACAAACAAAAAATGGTCATGCTTACACGGGTGTGATCGGTGGTGCAAGTGTCCTGGAATATGAGCAGGATAAAATAAAAAAGCATGAAGCTACACTTACCTCTAGAGAGAAGATGTTCACCGATTATCTGGATATAGTGGGTTATAACGCAGAACCAGTGCTGCTGTCTTACGCTTCAAACAAAACGATTGAGGATCTGATCGAAAAAATAACCGCTGTACGTCCTGAATACGAGTTTACCACAACCGATAGAATTAAACATGAATTGTGGATCGTTTCTTTGGACGATACACAAGAATTGACGAAAGCTTTTGAATCAATAAATGCGGTATATATAGCCGATGGACATCATCGATCCGCCTCTTCTGCAGGACTTAAAAACAAGCGCGTTAAAGAAAATCGTTCAGGCTATGCAAATGAGGATTATTTCCTAGCATATTTTATTGACGAGAAACGTCTAAAAATTTTGGAATTCAATCGTTTGATTAAAAATATTGGCAGTATTACGCGAGAAGAATTGCTCGATCGTCTTTCTGTAAATTTCACTCTTGCTCCACTTTCTGCAGCAAGAAAACCTGAACACGAACATCAGTTTACCATGTGTTTGCAAGGTGACTGGTATGTGTTGAATTGCAAAAGTTCGATCATAGAGGAAGATCATCCGGTACATTCTCTAGATGCTGATATTTTAACACAGCACGTTCTGGATCCTATCCTAAACATCAAAGACCTTAAAACAGATGAAAACATTGAGTTTATTAGCGGAGCTGAATCCCTTACATCCTTTGAAGAAAAGATCAAAAGTGGAAAATATGCCTGTGGTTTCATTTTGTTTCCGGTAGAAATGTCTCAAGTGAAAAAAGTCGCAGATCATCAAATGACGATGCCTCCAAAATCAACATGGGTAGAACCTAAACTAAGAAGTGGTCTGACGATTTACAACATAAACGAATGATGGTCCGCGAAAATTTACAGAAAATACTTCAAGAACTTCCACCAAAAGTTCAATTGATCGCAGTTTCTAAAACTAAGCCTCTAGAAGACATTATAGAGGCCTACGAGGCAGGACAGAAAGTTTTTGGAGAAAACAAAGTACAAGAAATGGTCGACAAACACGAAACGTTGCCAAAAGACATTCAATGGCACATGATCGGGCACCTACAAACGAATAAAGTAAAATATATAGCTCCTTTTGTTTCACTCATCCATTCCGTAGACAGTGAGAAGCTGTTGATGGAAATTGAAAAGCAAGGAAAAAAAATAAAAAGAAAGATTTCTTGTCTGTTACAGATTCACATTGCTCAGGAAGAGCATAAATTCGGATTTTCTTTTAATGAATTGAGTGCTCTTTTGGAAAGTGACACTTTTAAATCCCTAGAATATATTCAGATTAACGGTGTCATGGGAATGGCTTCTTACGTTGAAAATGAAATTCAGATCAGACAAGAATTCAGGTCATTAAAAAATGATTTCGATCAACTTAAATCTCGCTATTTTCTAAAGGATGCAAACTTCAAA
>JBFHIN010000176.1:0-4882 GCA_041596415.1 Crocinitomicaceae bacterium
GCTTTTTAAGATTTTCCTGTGCGTCGATCAGCTTGTTAATCGGAATAAAATTACCCCCTCCAAGTTCGGCTGCCTGACGCATTTCCTTTTCGTCTACCTCTTTGATCTTTATGCCAACAACGGACATTGAAATACCTTTTCTTTTGTATTTTTTAATATATTTCTTGTAGTCCTCAGAATTGCGATTGAAAGCACCATCTGTAATTACTATAATCTGATTCAGTCCGTCGTTAATAAAATGCTCCTGTGCCTGTTTGAATCCTAATTTAATTCCCTCTCCACCAGCCGTGAAACCAGAAGCATTTAACTGAGCTACCTCGCTTTTAATCTTTTCCTTATCGTCGCCAGAAGTTGGCTTCAATAACACCTGCGCATTACTTGAATACGTAACAATTCCAAACCTGTCTTCGGGACGTAGCATGTCTGTTAATTGGAACAATGCGTATTTCATTAACTCGATTCGATCACCTTGCTTCATGGATGAGGAAACATCCAGAACAAAGACAACATTAACCGGTTTAAAATAAGTCGAAGAAAAATTATCCGGCTCCAAATTCTCAAATTCGACAGGAACTTCCGTTGTGAGCATCGTTGGACTCTCTTCTTTTAATAGTTCCTCAATGTTGATCTCAATCTGTTCATTGCTTTCTTTACTAACTAAAGTATCCTTTGGGACATCCACGGGTTTTGTTTCGACGATTAGATTAGGATCTTTTTGCAATTCGATCACAATATAATTACGTTGAAAATTAACGTATGCTCCCAATTCTTTTGGAAGATAACCATTGTGTTTTGCATAAAAATAACTAAACCCAAGCGTTGCATCTTCCTTTATCTTTCCATCTTTATCCGTTTCTTTTTTCCAAATGGGTTGCCCGTTTTGAATCAAGGTAACGTTCGAGTTTTGTAGTTCTTCTTTAGTGACTTGATCTATCGTAACGACTGTTAGTTGAAATTTATTTGCATTATTTCCTTTCGGACGAGAAGAAAAGTCAGGACAATTGGTAAATGCACTTGTATTATCTTGAGAAAGCTCGGTAAGATTTCCTACAAGTTTGATCTTCGTTGATTCATCTTTATCACTGGTATAAACTTCAATTTCGTAATTAAATCTTCCTTTTGCTTTTGGATTAACTTGAAAACGAAGAATAACTGAACTATCCTTGTCCATAAATTTACCATCAGTAATATACACTACATCATAAGGTTTTTTTACCGTTAGAACATAAGCTTTTTTCTCTCCTTTATTGGTAAGAATAATATCTACAAATCGATCATCATAAGCTTGAAGCTCACCGAAGTCGTGACGTGTTTTATTAAAGGTTATTTGTGCCTGCCCTTTGCTGCAAACAAACAATAAAAATATACTTAGTAAATAACGCATAAGACAATATTAACAAAAAACGGACCTTGAATCTTTAGGTTACAAAAAAGGGAGAAACTGAAGTTCCTCCCTTAATTAGTTATTTATTAAAAACGTTTAGTGTTTACATTCAGCTTTACCCTCTTTTCCTGAGCAACAAGCTTTCTTATCCCCATGCATTTTCATGTGTCCCATGAATTTTCCGTTTTCATCGTAATGAGCCAAGCACATTTCTTTTTCTTTAGCCGTACATCCCAAAGAATCGCACATTGCAGCGCATTCTTCTTTGGTCATTTTAGCACATTTTGACATGTCGCACTTACCGATCATCATATTGTGATGATTACCACCGTGGTGCATTTCCATGTGTGCGCAATCGTGAGCTATCATCATCTCAGCGTCACACACTTTTCCATTTTTATACGTACAACATGCTTTATCAACGTTTTCAGTTGAATGTCCGCTTCCTAATACCGGCGCAATTACTAAACCAACCAAACATGTAAGTTTGATCAAGATGTTCATAGAAGGACCAGAAGTATCTTTGAATGGATCACCAACTGTATCACCCGTAACTGCAGCTTTATGTGCATCAGATCCTTTGTAAGTCATCTCACCATTGATCATAACGCCTGCCTCAAAAGATTTCTTAGCATTATCCCATGCTCCACCAGCATTATTTTGGAAGATTGCCCAAAGAACACCCGAAACAGCAACTCCTGCCATGTAAGCTCCAAGAGCTTCAGCACCCATAACAAAACCAATGATGATTGGAGAAATGATCGTGATCGCTCCCGGCAACATCATTTCTCGCAATGCCGCTTTCGTTGATATCTCAACACATTTCCCGTATTCAGGCTGACCTGTTCCTTCCATAATTCCTGGAATTTCACGGAACTGGCGACGTACTTCCATTACCATGTCCATGGCAGCTTTACCTACCGACTTCATGGCCAAGGCAGAGAAAACTACCGGGATCATTCCACCAATAAACAATGCAGCAAGTACATCTGCTTTAAAGATGTTAATCCCATCAATTCCTGTAAATGTTACATAAGCTGCAAATAAAGCAAGAGCAGTCAAAGCTGCCGATGCAATAGCAAAACCTTTTCCTACTGCGGCAGTTGTGTTACCCACTGAATCCAAGACATCCGTACGTTGACGTACTTCCTTAGGCAATTCAGACATTTCAGCAACACCACCAGCGTTATCAGCGATTGGACCAAAAGCATCGATCGCCAACTGCATAGCTGTTGTTGCCATCATCGCTGAAGCTGCGATAGCTACACCATAGAATCCTGCAAGTTCGTATGAACCCCAGATCGCTGCAGCGAAAAGAATTACTGAAGAGAATGTAGAGATCATACCAGTAGAAAGACCAGCAATGATGTTTGTTGCAGCACCTGTTGAAGAGTTTTTAACGATATCAAGTACCGGTTTCTTACCAAGAGCCGTATAGTATTCTGTGAAGAATGAGATCAAATAACCAACACCTAAACCAACTAAAGTAGCGTAGAACACGTGACGACTAGGAATCTCTAACATCCCTTCACCAAAGAATTTCATTGTAATAGTTTCAGGAAGCATCCAGCTAACCAAGAACCATCCTGCAATCGCAGAAAGTATGATAGCCGTTATATTTCCAATGTTCAAAGCTCTTTGTACTTCAGCTTCTTTTGCGTCATTATTAGAAATACGCACAAGGAAAGTTCCAATGATAGAAGCGATGATACCAACACCTGCAATCATAATAGGTAATAAGATCGGACCCATACCACCAAAAGCATCTTTAAACTGTTCTCCGGCAGTAACTGTCATATCCTTGATAATGTAGTTACCTAATACCATTGACGCTAAAACTGTCGCAACATATGAACCAAACAGGTCGGCACCCATACCCGCAACGTCACCTACGTTATCTCCAACGTTATCAGCAATGGTAGCAGGGTTACGTGGATCATCTTCAGGAATTCCTGCTTCAACTTTACCAACTAAGTCAGCACCAACGTCAGCTGCTTTTGTATAAATACCACCACCCACACGAGCAAATAAAGCAATCGACTCTGCTCCTAAAGAGAAACCGGCCAATGACTCAAGTACCATCGTCATTTCATCATAGAAGTCCCCTCCTTTAACGAATAAGCTAACGAATACTAAGAAGAACAAGCTTAACCCCAATACTGCCAAACCGGCAACACCTAGACCCATTACTGTTCCACCTCCGAAAGAAACTTTTAGCGCATTTGGCAATGAAGTTCTAGCCGCTTCAGTTGTTCTTGAGTTGGCATCAGTTGCTACACGCATACCGATATTTCCTGCTACAGCAGAGAAAACTGCACCGATTACAAAGGCAGGTACGATCATCCAGCTAGTTGTTTCAACTACAGTAGAAATTCCAAACAAAGCTCCGGAAGCGATCACTACGAAAATAGCCAACAAACGGTACTCAGCACTTAAAAATGCCATAGCTCCCTCCTTGATACTCTTAGAGATAGCTTGCATTTTTTCGTTACCCGGGTTTTGCTTTTTCACCCAAGCCATTTTAACTAGCATAAATACTAGTCCTATGATTGCCAAACCTATTGGCACAAAAATTAAATTAGATCCCATGTATAAAATGTTTATTTTTAAACAGGGCGCAAAAGTAGAAGATTCCTGTTATATGTGCAAATTTGAAAAGTATTAATTCAAATTAACACGAAAACAGTGACTTATTTGCCTGATTAAAAATCAGCACATCACTCTAATTAACCGATATTGCGGATTATTTACAGGGCAGATTTTATTTTTGATTTCAGCGTACCGGCGTCCATTCCACCACTTTGACGCCACACAATTTCACCTTTTTTAAATAAAATAAAAGTGGGCACCCCACGGATTTTAAACTTATCGGCAACTTCCGGATTTTTATCCACATCGATCTTTAAAATGCGAACCTGACTGCCCAAATCATGTTTTACTTGCTCGAGTATGGGGCTCATCGCCTTGCAGGGGCCACACCATGTTGCATAAAAATCCACCAAAGTTGGTGTTTCGGCTTTTACAATTTCATTAAACTTTCCCATGTCATCAATTATTTTGCAAGATTAATCAGTTAGAGCGACATCTTATGCAATTCAAGTTACTGAAAATTATTTTAAATCGCACGGATTGAATTCCTTATCTTTGCAGCATGTTTCAAATGAAACCAACCATTTTATATAGCATAAAACTACTCCTTTTCTGGGTTTTGGTATTCGATTTTGAACGCCTGCTTTTTTCTATCCACAACATTGACAAATTTAGTGGTATAGATTTCAGTGATTGGTTGTTGTCATTTATTTATTCACTCAGACTTGACCTGGCAACAGCTGCACTATTAAGTCTTCTGCCTCTTATATTCGTATTTCTGCATTATATCCATCCAAGAAAATGGGTTAAATGGACTTTTTATTCCATTCTAATTCTGGAATTTGTAGTTGCTGCCATGATTCATGCAGGTGAAATTAACGCATATCCGGAATGGAATCACAAATTAAA
>JBFHIN010000177.1:0-4879 GCA_041596415.1 Crocinitomicaceae bacterium
AGTAATCAATCATCATACAATAACGAAGGATTTGTGAGTAGCCTTGTTCCTGGTACTTTTGTTCGATATACAAATTCCATGCTTGAGTATATATTTCCTGTAGGATCAAGTGATGGAACAATACGTTATAGACCTGTAATTATTGCACCCGATCAAAATAGTGCGCAACAATTTACAGTTCGATTCAATAACTATTCACCTGATAATATTTCGCAAAGTATATTGTTAAAAGAAACTGATATTGAAAACGTAAATCCATTATTTTTTCATTCCATTACACAATTAAACCCCGGAGTAGCCAATACATTGAAAATTGCATACGATTCAAATGTAGACGGAATACAAACTGGAATCGCAAATTGGAGTAATTCCACTTCTCTTTGGAGCAGTTTAGGTACAACAAATGAAATTCCATTGGGAAATTATTTATTACAAGAAAAAAAATCATGGGATTTTTCAAACAAAAATGAATCATATGCCTTAATTAATATTGTAGAAAACTTGATAATTCCTAATGTATTTACACCTAATGGCGATGGAATCAATGATCTGTTTGATGTAAAATCTAAAGGACTTACAGAATATACCATCAACATCGTGAATAGATGGGGTGAAATTGTTTTTCAATCAAATGACATAAACCAACATTGGGACGGAAAGCATAATGGGAACTTATGCCAGGATGGAACATACTTCTACTTTATACGTGCTAAATCAAAATCTAAAGAGTTTGTTGAACAAGGACATTTAACATTATTAAGCCATTAATCACAATAACAATGAATCAATTTACTAAATCCATAGTCATTGCATGTTTAACGTCGTTAAGCGTAAGTGCAATAGCTCAAAATAATGTCGGTATAGGGACAACAACCCCTGAACCAAGTTCAGTATTAGAATTAAAATCTAACAATCAAGGGATGTTAGTCCCAAGGTTGACAAGTACGCAACGAAATGCTATTGCATCTCCTGCAAACGGATTGTTGGTCTTCGATACAGATATGCAGTGTTTTTATTTCTTTAAAACCGGAACAGGTTGGGATAATTTATGTAGCGGACAAGTTGGCCCTCCTGGACCTCAAGGACCTCAAGGACCGCAAGGTGTTACAGGTACTGCAGGTGCACAAGGACCACAAGGACCACAAGGATTAACGGGTGCAACAGGACCACAAGGGCCTCAAGGGCCTCAAGGATTAACTGGAGCGACCGGACCTCAAGGAACTCAGGGACCACAAGGTTTAACCGGAGCAACTGGCCCACAAGGACCGGCAGGAAATGATGGCGCAACAGGTCCGCAAGGACCTCAAGGACCTACCGGAGCTACAGGGCCACAAGGACCAACCGGTGCAACTGGACCACAAGGAGCGACTGGAGCTACAGGTGCAACTGGACCTCAAGGACCTTCAGGAGTGATACAGAAATTTCACAAATATGGTACAGCTGGAAGATCAGCTGTGACTTCTACTACCCCGACCTTACAACCCGGCTTAACTCAAACGTTCACATTAAGTGCGGCCTCAAATGTTATGATTTGGGCAACTATTGGCGGTGTAAACACATCAACAACTTCTGGCGCTTATTCTACTATTGATATGATCATTTATGTAAATGGTACATTTCTTCCAAGTGGTGCTTGGAATAGATTTTCAGTTGTTAACCCAACTGGGACTAATGGTTTTAATACATGTGCAATTAACACTATGATTACACTTCCGGCAGGAACGCATACAATTGAGTTACGCACAGCTCGCGCTTTTGGTAATACTAGTGTCAATATTGGTGGGGATGCAGTAAATGATACGAATCCTGGAGAATTAACAATTATGGTCGTTAATTAAAATTCATACCCATGAAATATTTACTCGTTTTATCATTAGTATTCTTCTTTAATAGCTTAAAAGCACAAGAGGTTCGATCAAGTTCAAAAAAAATAATTCCTGAACAACGTAAAACAGAAGTTAAGCAAAATGAATCTGAACGTATTGATGGGAACTTCCATTCGAACAAAAAGATTATAGAGCCTAAAGAAACAAATCCAATAAACATAGAGGAAGAGAACAAGAATAAATCAGTTCCCCTCAGTAATAAAAAACTGTAAAGATAAAGCCGCTCCCCCTAGAGTGGCTTTTTTTCACATGTAAGCTGAGTAGGGCAAGCATTGCATTTTGTCTATTAACTCTTTGGTCAAAGATCACTATTCAATAAAGTAACTTCATTGAACCCAATAAAACTCCATGTCTAAAGATTAACAATTCAGTTAATGCGAAGTTATATCTTTGTTAAATGAACAAAGGAATAGTTTACATCATTATTTCAGGACTTTCCTTTATGGTGGTTAATTTTTTCGTGAAATTACTAGGTTCTTCAGGCCAACAATTAGATTGGATTGAATTGCAACAATATCCTGCTCATGAGTTAGTTCTTGCTCGCTCAGTCATATCATTTGCCATTAGCGCTTTCATTATAAAGAGAAGAAAAATTCCGTTTTTCGGTGTGAATAAAAAATGGTTAGTGATTAGGGGAACTACCGGAATGATTGCACTTACAATTTTCTTTTACACCCTTCATCACCTGCCCTTGGCTATCGCTTCGACGGTTCAGTATCTTGCTCCTATTTTTACGCTATTTTTTGCCATGTGGTTGTTAGGTGAGAAAATATTACGCTGGCAATGGATTTTAATTTTGATTGCTTTCCTAGGAGTATTATTAATAAGTTTAAACAATTTTATTATTCAAAATGACGATCATGTTGAGATCAATCTTTTTTGGTTAGGCCTAGGTTTGATTTCTGCCGCTTTTTCTGGTATTGCCTATACAGCAATAGTTAAATTGAAACCTACAGATCAACCCATTACTATCGTTATGTATTTTCCCATGATGGCCATACCAATAATGGGGATCTGGAGTTTATATGAATTTGTCATGCCGAAGGGTATTGAATGGCTTTTTCTACTGATAATAGGAGTATTCACTCAGATCGCGCAGATAATGTTAACGAAAGCCCTACATGAGGGAAAAATTTCTGTTATCACCCCTTTTCAATATCTCGGGGCAGTTTATGCCGTTGTCATCGGACTAACCATTTTTGACGAAAGACTTTCTTGGCTCGTGTATCTGGGGATTTTATGTACAGTGACTGGAGTAGTTTTGAATGCTGCCTTAAAGAAAAAATAATTTCTTTACCTTTAGTACATGAATGAGAAGATCGATCGTTTGAAGCTTGCCAATTTCGGCAATCTAGAATTACTTGCAAAGCAAGTTGTAGAAGGTTTTATCACCGGTCTTCATAAGAGTCCTTTTCACGGCTTTTCTGTAGAATTTGCCGAGCACAGGTTGTACAACAAGGGTGAATCTACTAGGCATATCGATTGGAAATTATACGCTCGTAGTGGTAAACTTTTTACAAAAAAATATGAGGAAGAAACAAATTTGAGATGTCAGCTTGTTCTTGACATTTCGAGCTCTATGCAATTTCCGAATAATGCAGAAATAAATAAACTTAGATTCTCGATTTACTCTATCGCTTCACTTATAGAATTATTGAAACGACAAAGAGATGCTGTAGGATTAACCTTTTTTGATGAGAAAATCCAATTGCATACCGCCGCAAAGTCTTCGATGGCCCATCATCGCTATTTATTTAGTGAACTTGAAAATCAGCTTCAAAAATATTCTCCGGGTAAGCACAGTGCAACAAATACTGTTCAATCTTTGCATGATATTGCTGAATTGAGTCACCACAGAAGTTTGATCATTATTTTCTCCGATTTTCTTGATGATCCTAGTCGATTGGATGATTTTTTTCAGGCGATCCAGCACATGAAGCACAACAAACACGAAGTAATCGTTTTTCATGTTGTTCACCAACAAATGGAGGTAGATTTTGACCTTGACAACCGACCATACGAGTTGGTAGATATGGAAACCGGTGAAAAAATAAAATTACAACCGGCAGAATTCAAGGCACAATATACAGAGTCAATTCAAAAGTATTTCCAAGAAATAAAAATGCGCTGTATCAATTTTCAAGTCGATTTCATGCCCGCACCTATTGAAAAAGGCTACGATCAAATATTGCTGCAATATCTTTTGAAAAGACAGAAATTGTTTTAAAACTTGTTTAGGCCTGATGTGAATCAGATAAAAGATCAAGCACGGTTTTTACCGGTGAAAACACACCACTCGGAATTTCTACAAAAATTGTATTCCAGTCAGACATACTCCCGTTCCATAGCCCCGGACGCTCAATATATTTCACTTGCGTTCCCAAATGAGGCTTTTGAACAATAAAATATTTAGACTGATCGATGTGATCATTTAGATCTATTTTCTGTCCTTCAAGATCATACGTAGATAAAGCGAGCATAACAGGATTAAAATGTGTGCTCTGTACCATTAATTGTAATTGTTTTCCACAATTAGAGATTTGTGATTTCTCCACGATCTGTTTTACGACTCGCCCTTTTTCCTTCACCCAAAATGGGCCACCACCTGGCTGACCAATGTTCTTTACCATACCGGCAACACGGGTTGGTCGATTCAATAATGAGCGTATGGAATCTTCCGACTTGACAGCATCCATTTCAACATCCGAAAACAATTGGTATTTTTTATTCAATCCATGCAATCCTTCAATAGTAGGATTTTTATTAACGACCTTAGCTTCACGTTTAAATTCTAAAAGCATACCTCCTAACATTTCCCATGTCTCAATGCTTAAACGCGATCTGTTGAAGTGTTGGATGTTATCAATATTTTTCACAAAGATCAATTCTTCATCGACAGAATTCAATATGGGTAGCAAAGCGCCATGTCCTGAAGGTCTGCTGATTGGTTCACCACTAATGGCGTCAAAAACCATTTCACCGTTTTCATAAAA
>JBFHIN010000178.1:0-4850 GCA_041596415.1 Crocinitomicaceae bacterium
AACCCGGTAATATTTTGAGTATACGGCGTTCCATTATAATCTAAAGTAATGTCAAAAGAGTTGATGGTCGTTGATCCCGCATTCATTACTGTTATAACAGGATCAACTATTTGCGTTGCAATGTTTCCACCCATGTTCAACCCTGACACTGCAGCGTTCAAACTAGGTAACGTATACGTTGTATGATCAAACAGAACATCATCAACATAAAACTGACTGCCTTGTAATGGATAGAAATCTACAGAAGCCAAAGTATTTACACCATTCTCCCAAACACCGATGGACGTGCCATCAACAAATGCTTCCCATCTGCCCAAAGTAAGATTTGCTTCAATGCGCAACGTAAACCATGTTGCAGGCGAATATGGAGCCATCGCCAGATCAGGGGTAATTCCATCGTCTATCGTCAAAAGTCCATTTGCCATGTTCACATTTAATGCCCAAATTGATCCGATCGTTTGAGATCCTTGAAAATTAAAATAAGCTGTTTTGTTGGTGTTTACGTAAAACTTAGACTCATACGTAAAAATTCCACTGTTGTATAAAGCACCAAATTTCAAGACACAATCTTGAGGTCCTCCTCCCGAAGTTGTTGAGTTAAAGTACACAGATTTTGTTGGACTTGACGCTTGATTTGTTGTAACGATCCCATCTTCAGCTCCACCCTCGGTACCACTCCAGGTTGTCCATTGTAAAGATTGTGGTCCTAAAGCACCGTTCGTATAGCTATCGAAATTATCCGAAAATAATTGCGAAAAAGCCGAAGTACAAACAAGTAATACTCCAGTAAATAATGTAGTTTTAATCATGGCTTTTCTAAATTTAGATTTTTAAATGTACAAAAACAGCCTAAAGGATATTATAGGATTTTAATTAAACTCCCTTTATTCTTGTAATCTCAAATTCCGACTACTTGAAATACCTAAAATCCTGTTTGTTTTTAATTGATTTCACCGTTTCAAAGATCAATCGGATTGTTTCTTCAACATCTTCCTTGCGCACTGTTTCAACTGTAGTATGCATGTAACGGAGTGGAAGAGAAATTAGAGCGCTTGACACGCCTTCATTTGAATAGGCAAATGCGTCGGTATCGGTTCCCGTTGCACGTGAAGCCGCGGCGCGTTGATATGGTATTTTATTTTTTTCAGCCACCTGAATGATCTGCTTTAATAAATTGTTTTGAACAGCAGGACCATATGTCAAGACCGGACCATCACCAGATTTCTGATCACCATTTTCGATCTTGTCTATCATAGGTGTTTGTGTATCATGGCATACGTCAGTGATGATTGCCACGTCAGGTCGAATACGATGTGCAATCATTTCTGCTCCTCTTAATCCTACTTCTTCTTGAACAGAATTCACGATATATAGACCAAAAGGAAGTTTTGTTTTCGTTTCTTTCAACAGTCGTGCAACCTCGGCTATCATGAAACCACCAACCCTGTTATCCAAGGCTCTTCCCACGTATCTTGTCTTATTCAAAATCATGAACTCATCGTCAAAAGTAACTACACAACCGACATGAATCCCTAATTTTTCCACTTCCTCTTTAGAATCGCACCCGCAATCCAAGAAGATGTTTTTTAAACTTGGCGTTTCTTCTTTCTGTTGTCTCATATGGATCGCAGGCCAACCAAAAATCCCCTTAACGATTCCTTTATCTGTATGAATATTCACTCGTTTTGACGGAGCGATCAAATGATCTGAACCTCCATTTTTCTTCAAATAAATAAATCCATCCTTGTTGATATAATGAACAAACCAGGAAATTTCATCCGCATGTGCCTCAATCACAACCTTGTACTCAGCTTTGGGATTTATAACACCAACCACAGTACCGTAATTGTCCGTAAAATATTCATCCACATTTGGTTTAATATACTCCAACCACAGTTTTTGCCCTTCAGACTCGAAGCCTGTTGGACTTGGATTATTCAAGTATTGCGTTAAAAATTTCTCTGATTTCGGTGTAATGATTTTCTTCATTTTCTATACTTAAGTTTTCGTATTATTTCATTAAAGTAATGTTTCCTTTAATGATCGCTTCATTGCCATCGATGCAAATTGCTTTTAAATAGTAATCGTAGACGTCCGGGTCCAATTTCTTTCCCCTAAAAGTACCGTCCCAACCATAATTTCTATCCGTTGATTCAAATACCATCTCGCCCCAACGATCAAATATTCTAAATAACATACCTTCGATCAATTGTCCTCGAACATACAAAACATCATTTTCATTATCTCCGTTTGGTGAAAATGCATTGGGAACATAAACAAATGGTTCTCCACAGATATACGTAAAAACCTTCACAAGAACAGTATCTGATTTCGTACAAATCCCATCCGTTACTTGCAAGGTGTAAATGGTAGTTTGATCGACTGTAGCTGATGTACTTTGCATTGTTGGGTTAGTGAGTCCGGTAGTTGGTGTCCAAGAGTAAGCATAACCACTCGGTTGCCCATATAGCGTCACGGTGCTTCCTGCCGCCACTAAAGTTTCTGAAGCAGAGGCTTGAACTGAACTGCCTATTGAACTAACATTTATAAAGATCGAATCAGTAACTGCACAACCCGTATTTGAGGTAGCATCTATGTAAACATATTGTGATACTGACGGGTTAACATTCGCACTATTGGACGATGGTTGTGAAACTATTAAAGAGTCAGGATTGAAATCGTAGGTAAATGTTATTGACGGATTCGAATTCACTACCGTTATTAAGGTTGTTTCACCGGAACATATAGAAGTATTACCACTTAAACTAAGACTGGAACTTATAAAGTTTACCTGAACACTGTCTATCCTTGAACAGCCATCGTTGCCGGCCATAACGTAATAGGTTGTACTTCCGGTGGGTGTAATGTTCAGAACTGAATCTTGTACCGATACATTCAATGTATCCGTAAAGTTTATGGACTCCGACCAAATGAAATAATTCGCGGTTCCGAATGAATTGGCTGTCAAAGTGATCGGTACAGGGGTGCACAGTTCAATATCACTATCAACTTGAACTTGCACCGGATCGGTAACGGTTATTGTAATTTTCGCAGTATCAGTTAACAAACATACACTATCTGTAACATATAAATAAATATCATAAATACCAGGATTTGTATAGGTCACTGTTGGATTAAAAATAATCGAAGTGGTATCCCCATTTCCAAAATCCCAGAGATATGCATCTGAACTAGTCGAAAAATTCTGAAGCGTAACGCTGAAATCGGCGCATCCTAATGTTTGATTGGCTGTAAACTCTGCATTTGGAATTAATTGAAAATCGAATTTGAAGACGATATTGTTACAATTCGTACTTAAATTCGCGTTCGACCAAGCACCGGGAGTTGTAGGGAAATCAGAAAAACCTCCACAACCTCCACAAACGGACTGATAAACAACTCCATTTTTATCAAAACGAGAAGTTCCGCCATCGACATGTTCTTGGGCAGATCCACCTCCAAGATAAGTTCCATAGAGTACTGATCCAAAATCGCGATCGATTACTAACAAGTAAAAATCGAAGCCATTGGGAGGATTTGATTGAAAGGCATTTCCGGTAACCGGCATGCCGCTTAGAGGTGTAGATTGCAAAATATTCGCTCCCCAACCAGAGATGTATAAGTTTCCGCAAATATCAACCAAAAAAGCCGCTGGAGAAATATTGATCGCACTTGAGCCGTTTCCAAAAACAGTCGAATTTAAGTTAGTCGTGAGTGTAGGATCTAGCTTAATCACGAATTGACTGCTTCCGGGATTGCTATACGCAGAATTTACAACAGGAAATGCACCTCCGGCCGACTGTCCAAGTAAAAAAACGTTATCGTTACGATCTATTTCCACAAAAAATGCCTGATCGTAATTTGGTGTTCCTACGTAGGATGCTTGCGTAATTGAAGCACCTGAAGGAATTAATTTCACAACAAATCCGTCTGTTTTCCCACCGTTATAGTTAGGTCTCCAACCGCCCGCCGTAGCAGGTAAATTGTTGGAACTAGTACCTCCCGCAAATACAATATTATCACTTGAATCGATCTTTACTGAATAACAAGCATCGTTATTACTTCCGCCATAATAACTAGACCATTGTAAGGCAGAAAGATCTGAAGACAATTTAAATACTACACCATCTTGCATTCCGGCATTTGTAGGCTGAAAAGCATTTAACACCGGAAAATTAACAGATCTACTGCAGGAGGCTACAATACAATTTCCGCTATTATCGAGCATAATTTCGCCTCTAAACTGATCACCGTAATTTGACGTCAAAGAATCGTACGCTGCCACTGAATTGTAAATTCCTGAGGTTACTTTAGTATTAACACCATCATTCAATGAGCCTCCCATATAGGTAGAAGCTAGCAAACTTTGTCCGTTATCACTTATTTTAGCAACGTAAATATCGGTTCCTTGATTTGTAAAATAAACGCCGTTGAAATAATGATTTGAGTTAGCTGACCCTCCGGCATGTGCAGTTTGATAGCCACCTACAATAGGGAAATCAGTGCTTGAAGTGGATCCATACAAATACAAATTATTTTGTTTGTCACAAATCATACTTTGAGCCGTTTCCGTTCCCTGTGTGCCATCACCTCCTCCTAAAAAAGTGGTCCAGATCATCGTAGTTCCATCCGGAGAATATTTGGAAATAAATGCATCCGTGATGCCATACGTTCCATTATTGGCAACCGTAAAATTGGAATTAATATCGTATGCTGAAGGGTCGGGTGTAGGATAGGCATTTCCATAAACCATACCACCGGAATAGGCTGTCCCATCGTATCCATAAGTGGCTGTCATACCGAAATTATCGGTCACCGAACCTGCATAAGTAGCAAAAATTAATACCGGA
>JBFHIN010000179.1:0-4819 GCA_041596415.1 Crocinitomicaceae bacterium
CGAGACCTCAATAACATTTCTGACGTATCGCTCGTGGCTGTGGTAAAAATGGGAAATAATCCCAATGAATTTGCTCGACCATTTAAAGCTTGGATAGATGGTGATGCGAACAATCAAGGTGACGGTTCTTCCATTGAGTTCATGCGATCTTTCTGTGCCGTGGACGATAAACCCTCTGATGGAATCGTGAATCCTGGTCCTCGTGAAGAAGCTAATTCTTTAGGTAAATACGATGATGGACGATTTCCGTCTTCCGACGTAGAAGATATTGATTTGAAGTGATTTAATTTAAAATTGGTGAGTTATGTTAGTAAAGAAAAATAAAAGCGGATTTGTTGGGATGGTGTTCTTGTTTTCAACAATATTAATTCTCGGAGGAGTTTTATCTTGTGAAAAAGCAAACATTAGTCCAATGAATACCCAAAGTGCCGAAAAGGCTATTCCAAAGCCGAATGGCGATGATTATATCGATTTCCGCAATATTTGTAGTGAAATGACGATGAAAGCTATTCTTTTAGAGAATAGACAGAAAATAGGTTTTGTGTACTTGTACAATGATCCGAAGTACTTATACGTTCACCTTATTTCCGAATCCGAATTTTACTTTCAGAGTGCCTACTTGTATACAGGACCTGAAAGAAGTATACCTATGACAGAAGATGGGGATTTAGATTTTAGCAGATTTACACATGTAATTTCTTCCAGTGAATTGTCGAAAGTTAGAAGATTCAAAGTTCCGTTAGAACAGTTACAAGGTAAGTTCAGGGTTTCTTTGATGGTTGAGGCACAGATTCCGCTCGAAGGTGGTGGATTTGTCAGACCAATGAGGGCATGGGCAGAAGGTCATTTTCTTGGCGCAAATGTACCTGGTACCTATTTCGACTATATAAAAGGTATTTGTTATACGCAACAAGCAGATCGATTAGAGGAGTTTGAGGTACAATAGAAAACAAAATAGAAAACAAAAAAAGGCACGAATATGTGCCTTTTTTGTTGCTTAACATTTATTAAAAAATTGGCATTAACCAAGTATAATGCTTAAATTTGTAAGGAATAAAATTTTCGTTATGAAGGAAGTTGACATCAAGGAACTCGAAAGAAAATTTCAAGAAAAGATAGATAAGGACATTAAGATTGAGCCGAAGGATTGGATGCCGGATGATTACCGCCAAACTTTAATTCGACAGATTTCTCAGCATGCCCATTCAGAAATTGTTGGTATGTTACCTGAAGGTAACTGGATCACTAGAGCTCCAAACCTAAGAAGAAAGGCAGTGTTACTGGCTAAGGTACAAGACGAGGCTGGTCATGGTCTGTATTTATACAGTGCAACTGAAACGTTAGGTGCGGATCGCGAGGATACGATTGATGATCTTCATAGCGGAAAAGCGAAGTATTCTTCCATTTTTAATTATCCAACAGTTTCATGGGCCGACATGGGTGCCATTGGTTGGTTGGTTGATGGAGCTGCCATTATGAACCAAGTACCTCTTTGCCGTTGTTCTTATGGACCCTACGCAAGAGCCATGGTGAGAATTTGTAAGGAAGAATCATTTCACCAGCGCCAAGGTTTTGAGATAATGATGCAATTGGCTAAAGGAACTCCTGAGCAAAAAGAAATGGCTCAAGATGCTTTAAATCGTTTTTGGTGGCCTGCATTGATGATGTTCGGTCCTAATGATGCTGAATCTAAACATACGGCTCAATCCATGAAATGGAAAATAAAAAGACATACCAATGATGAGCTGCGTCAGATGTTTGTGGATGTAACAGTTCCACAAGCTGAAATGATCGGTTTAACCATTCCGGATAAGGATTTAAAATTCAATGCAGAAACAGGGCACTACGAATTTGGTGAGATCAACTGGGATGAATTTTGGGAGGTAGTTAAAGGAAATGGCCCTTGCAACAAGGATCGTATTGACACGCGTAGAAAAGCAAAAGAAGAAGGAGAATGGGTTCGCGATGCAGCCATGGCATATGCAGAAAAACGTAACGCACGTAAGAGTGCCTAATAATAGTTGAGAGATGAATAAAGAATGGCCACTTTGGGAAGTATTTATCAGAAGTAAACAAGGGTTGAATCATAAGCATGTTGGAAGTTTAAGAGCTTCAGATGCGGAAATGGCAGTAGAAAATGCTCGTGACGTATACACGCGTAGATCCGAAGGTATAAGCATTTGGGTTGTTGAGTCGAAAAATATTTTTGCATCCGATCCAACGGAATCTGATGCGTTGTTCGAACCGGCAGATTCAAAGGTTTATCGTCACCCTACTTTTTACGACGTGCCGGACGGAATTTCTCACATGTAGTTTTATAGATGCTGAAATGAATATGAACACGCAAGAAGCTCTTTTTGAATATACGTTAAGAATTGGCGACGATAGTTTGATCTTAGCACATCGACTTTCCGAGTGGTGTGGACACGGACCAATTCTAGAAGAAGACATTGCTATGACCAACATAGCTCTTGATCTTATTGGTCAAGCAACTACATTGCTAGAATATGCAGGAGAAGTAGAGGGTAAAGGTCGTACGGGTGATGACTTGGCTTTTTTAAGATTCGACCGTCAGTATAAAAACCTCTTGCTTGTTGAACAGCCAAACGGAGATTTTGGTATGACCATGATGCGTCAATTTTTGTTCGATGCTTTCAGAAAACCATTTTTTGAAAAATTAATTGGCGCTAAAGATCTTCGTCTTAGTGCAATAGCTGAGAAATCGCTCAAAGAAACTAAATATCATTTAAAACATTCGTCAGAATGGGTGATAAGATTAGGAGACGGGACAATGGAATCTCACAACAGAATTCAGGAATCATTGAATACACTTTGGAGATATACTAACGAATTATTTTACTCCGATGAGGTAGATGCGCTACTTATCAAAGAAGGATTAATACCAAATATGTCTGAAATATTTGACATTTGGAATGAAAATGTTAAAAATGTACTTGCAGAAGCTACTTTGACAATACCAAGCAATAATTGGAAACAAGATGGCGGAAGAAAAGGATATCATTCAGAACACCTTGGTTATATTTTAGCGGAATTGCAATACATGCAACGCGCTTACCCGAATATGGAATGGTAGATGAAGAAAAAATATGGGAATATTTGGAGGAGGTTTCCGACCCCGAAATTCCTGTGTTAACTGTTGTCGATCTTGGTGTAGTTCGTTCCATTGATGTTCAAAATAATCATGTTGAAGTGACTATTACGCCAACCTATAGCGGATGTCCTGCAATGAAGGTAATAGAAGAGGATATTATCGAGAAATTACATGATCGCGGCATAAAGAATGTTTCTGTAAAATTAACGCTGTCGCCTGCATGGACCACCGATTGGATCAGCGAAAAGGGTAAACAAAAATTAAGGGAATATGGAATTGCACCACCAGAAAACGAGGTGGACAAAAGCGTTCTCTTCGCTGAACCTACAAAAGTTACCTGTCCGAACTGCGGTTCAAAAAACACTAAAATGGTAAGTCAGTTCGGGAGTACAGCATGCAAAGCTCATCACCAATGTTTAGAATGTCTTGAGCCATTCGATTATTTCAAATGTTTAAAATAAGCACTCGTTGAATTTTTTTTTAAGTGTTCCTTAATTCTCCTTTCTTGCCTGTATTAGACTGTGAAAATTAACATGAGACCACCAAAAATCACTTGCGCTTCAGATGTATCTTTTAACCTCGATTGTCTAAAGGTCATGCTCGCTAAAAGTAGCGATGTGTATCTCTATTCCACCGTAAAGTTAGAAGATTTGGTACACCATGAGTATAGGGATGATTCGGATATTCTGGTTTTGGATGTTTGCGAACAAACTAATAGCGATATTTTACAACGCATATTTCATCATTTTCAAGAAAAGAAAATAATGATCCTTACCGCAAGCGACAATCATTACTTTTTGGCGTCAATGCTTCATATGGGAGCAAGGGGTTGTTTCATTAAGTCTAATCCGGTTGAATGTTTTATCCAATCGCTGATAGATTTGTTTCGAAACAATGCCTATTTACCAGATGAACTTTTTAATAAGCTCTATTGTGAGTTACCTACCAAATTTGAAAACAAAGTTAGTAGAGTTATCGATGAAACACATCAAGAAATTCCAGTTGTCGATTTTGATAAGCTCACACCACGTGAACATGAAATACTCAAATTAATCATCGCAGGAGAACAGAGTTCTCAAATAGCGGATAATCTTTTCATCAGCGAACACACCGTAAATACACATCGCAAACACATCCTTAAAAAACTCGGCGTGCGAAATACAAACATCCTTATTAGATGTGTATTAGAACAAGGTGAAATCTGAGTTCATTACAAGCTAAATTCTTATAATGTCATTATTACTAGGTAGTAATATACCTAGTAATGGGTATTTCAGTTTAATACAAATCTTCATAACTTCTATTTAAATAACTCGATATCAGTAAGATAGACGGGATGGGTGTTATGAAAGCAAGAAAAGACAATACTGAAAATCAAAAAAATACAAAGACTATTTCTCCAATAGTCGATTGCTTTATCGATAATACCATCCAGTTACTAATCTTCGAACGTGAGATACATGGCCCATAAAACTAAATAGATTCAAACGAATCTATTTTTTTATAATCTCCTTATTTATTAATCAAAAAATCATCTTATGAGAACTTTAGACAATCCCAAAGGGATTTCGACGAGAGTTGAGACGATGAAATTGAATGCTAGATCAGATTTAATCGATCAAGTTTTTATTCAATCACAAATAATATTTTTAATCGTAACATTTTTATTTTTTATTTCTAATTCATTTGGCCAAGTTGCCAATGTAA
>JBFHIN010000180.1:0-4792 GCA_041596415.1 Crocinitomicaceae bacterium
ATAGGTTCATAACCGGCCTTTTTTAGTAGGTCGATCAATTCGATCCAATTTTCATCGGGCCATAAACGTGTTGTCCAGCGATCACCGCATCCTGTATTCAATCCAACCTTAATTTTTCCTCCGGCAAATGGCCAGGAATAACCTTTGTCTTCATGGTTGTCAAATACATATTCTTCGCCATTGAACTCCCATCCTAATAATTCGAATATTTCTTGAACATAGGATTTTGTGTTTTGTTGACTCACTGCATCAAACAAACCTGTAAGGAATTTATGTTCAGCTAGTTCATTCATAGGGAAGGCAACCCCATCTTTTAGTCGATAGCCGAATTTTTCTTTGCAATCTATTGTGTTGATCAACGCACAAGCATCTTTATCCTTGTCTAGGTTGAATACAAGATCGAATGTCGCTTGTTGTACGTATAGAACCGACTGAAAAGTATAAGGTAAGATTTCCTCAATTTCTTTTTGCGGTAAAATAGAAGGAGTCTGTGTTAACCAGGTAATTTTGGCATTCGGATATAAGGTTCTCAACTTTCTGAGAATTGGTGTCGTTCGTATAACGTCTCCAATTGCTCCTAATTTTATGATGAGAATTCTTGTTTCTATTTGACGGTAAGAAGGACAGTTGGCGCATTCATATCCAAATTCTTTATTGGGTTTACATGGAAGATCACCTTTAAAATAAAGGCAGTCTGTATGAACGATATGTCCTCCTATTTTTTGCATAAAACGTGAATAATAATGATGGGTAAATGTACCTATTTTAATCCGATTTTTTTTGAAATTTCAAACGAGCTTGTTTTCTTTTGTTCCATTTTCTGATCCAGGCTTCCCGGTCGAATACAGGGGAGTCATTTGCTGCAGAGCGCATTAGAATGAACGCAACGGGGGTTAAAACGATAGAAGCGAACCACATACCTAAAAAAGGAGAAACGACCTGTGAGCTAGCAAGACTGTCACCAATACTGATTAATACGAAATAAACCATGAACAATAAAGCAGCTATCACTACCGGAGCTCCGAATCCACCTTTTCTTACAATTGCTCCTAAAGGGGCGCCAATAAAAAATAAGATTACTATGGAATATGTCAGTGCAAATTTTCGATGAAATTCTACCCAATATGAATTAATGTCGTGATCGATACCTTTAATGTAATCGATTTGAGCTTCTAGATTTTGGTTTTTGCGTCTTAATTTAGATTGCGCTTGTTGAATGGAATTCAGTCGGTCAAGAGGGGATAGGTCCTGCAAGCGAATTACTTTGTTTTCAATTTTGTTGGCAAACTGAATGTTTTTATCGTGAATGGTATCTGGTTTGAAATTCAGGCTTTGGACAAATGGATGGTCGTTTTTTACACTTAATAGAAAGTTGTCAAGGACACCTCCAGCATTTTGCTTTACACTATCGATGGCATGATAAATTTGAAATACATTGAGCATTTCATGCTTATCTGCAAAAAGCTCGTCACGCGAACGTTGCAGGGAGAATCCGGACAGATCGATCTTATAGGTGGCTTTTTCAAAATTGGACCTTCTGGCAGGATGATCCGAACTCGAGGTGCGTTGTAATCTTCCGTTGGGTGAGTACACAGGAGTTTCAGGGGCAAGTTCTTCTACGATATAGCCATTTTCAAGTTCAAAGAACAGATATTTACCATTTTCAGATTTGTAAATTTGCCCTCTTTCTGCTCGTATCGTTTTCATCTCTTCTGGAGATGTATGATCATGTATAATTATTCCTTCAAATGAATTGCCGGTGCCCTGATCTACTTTAATGGCATATCCATCGAGTTCCTTACTATATACTCCTGGTGTTAAAATGGCCGATATTTTAGTATTCTGAATGTCGTAGATCAATGAATGCCATTTTAGATTGGAAACCGGAATCACGTAATTGGCAAAATAAAATGTAAAAAGTGCAATTCCGATCACCATAAAAGTTAAGGGACGAAGAATTTTAAATAAAGATAATCCGCTCGATTTCAAAGCTGTCAGCTCGTTGTTTTCGGCTAGATTTCCCAATGTCATGATGGACGATAAAAGAATTGCCAATGGCAGTGCCAAGGGGATCAAACTTGCTGAAACATAGAAAAGAAGCTCAAGGATCACTAACGTATCGATACCCTTTCCCATGAGATCATCAATGTATTTCCACAAAAACTGCATGATCAGCATGAACATGGAAATAGCCAGAGTCACCAAGAATGGACCAACAAAAGACCGTATGCTAAAAACGTAAAGTCGCTTCAAAATTGATTTATTTCGCGCTCAAAGTTAGCGATAAACGAGGAAAAAATGTAAAGATTATAAATTATGCGCCAAGCACTCTCTTAAGGTCTCCAATCTGAGATTCCCAAAGCATTTTTGCTTCCTCCACATCGTCTTCCTCTGCAAAATCCGTTATGTTTAATATTACGGCTTTTGTCATTGGATCGATTGAATAACTTAGTTCAAAGTAGTAGTTATTGCCTTCCTCTTCATCCTCGAGCCACTGAAACTTCACTTTAGAATTTGGGTTTTTTGTGAGCAAACGTGCTTCTTCTTCACTTCCGTCCCAAAAAAATGTAAAAACATCGTCCTTGATGTTAACATCATCTGCAAACCACTCACTCAACCCGCTTGGAGTTGTTAGCATACCTTCCAACACCTTTGGAGATGTTTTGAAAAGGTATTCTAATTCAAATTTCACTTTTTCCGTCATAATAGTCCGCAATTTGTATTAACTTCGCCGATTTTAAAGTGCAATTTACATAATTCTTTTCAATGGCTTTAGTTCACTCTTTCGAAAAAAACGGCAATATATTGTTCAAATACAGAGGACAGATCCCTGTAATACTATTTTTGTTGTCTGTTCCGGCAGTTTACTTCACTGATTATCAGTTTATTGAATCGAACAGTAATCTAGAACTTATATTGTTGATAAGTTGTGCATTGATATCTTTCATTGGACAGGTAATCAGGGCTATTGCCATAGGAACAAGTAGTAAATACACTTCAGGAAGAAACACCAAAGAGCAAGTGGCTGAAGCGCTGAATACAAAAGGAATATATTCGACAGTTCGACACCCATTATATCTTGGAAACTATTTCATGTGGATTGGTATTGTTCTTTATACTTTCAATATTTGGTTTTTCGCCGTTGTATCACTTTTATTCTGGATCTATTACGAAAGAATTATGTTTGCTGAGGAGCGCTTTTTGGAACGTAAATTTGGTGACGACTATGTTCAATGGTCACTCAAGGTTCCTCCTTTCTGGCCAAGCATGAAAAATTACGAGAAGACAGAGATTCCTTTTTCGATGCGTACTATTCTTAGACGAGAATATTCAGGAATTACAGCAACCATCATAGGGTTTTTATTCGTGGCATTTTTACGTGATTGGTTTACAACTGGTGAGTTGCATTTTAAGCCAGTGTACGGCGTAGTTCTGGCCGTGGCTCTTTTAATATCATTGGTTCTTAGAACTTTAAAACACAATACCAAGTTGTTGTTTGAGGCGGATCGTTCGTAACTCAGTTTGTGTTTTTTGAAAAATTGGTATAATTTCGGTGGGCAAAATCAACCGAAATGAAACTAACTACGTTACTATTTGCTGTCCTGTATTGTTGTGTCTATACCTTGGGTCAAGGTCAACATCAAAAGGATTTAGAATATTATAATTCTCTTGGAAATACTGATGCTTCCTATTATGAATCTGAGGAAGTGCACAGACAGCCGGTTGTTCAACGTGCAGGTTGTTCACTCAACAAAATGGTATATGGTTGGCATCCTTACTGGATTGGCAGTGCTTATCAAAACTACCAATGGGATCTTTTAAGTCATTTATCTTTTTTTAGTTATGAAGTGGATGCTGCTAGCGGAAATGCGATCTCGACGCATGGATGGTCGACTAGTGCAGCGGTTAATGCAGCTTTGGCTTCCGGAAATACAAAAGTGACACTTTGCGTAACTTTATTTTCAAATCACGCTACTTTTTTGAATAGCTCAACTGCAAAACAAACATTGATCAACAATCTTATCAGTTTGGTTTCAAGTCGCGGCGCACATGGTGTAAATATAGATTTTGAAGGAATTCCATCATCACAGGCAACTAACTTCGCAAATTTCATGGTTAGTTTATCCAATCAAATGCATGCTGCAATTCCGGGTTCGGAAGTTAGTACCGTTCTTTATTCCGTGGATTGGAACAATGTATTCAATTTTTCGATCATGGAACCTGCGGTAGATTACTATATCATTATGGGTTACGGTTATTATTACTCAGGAAGTTCTACGGCAGGTCCAACAGATCCACTCTATCAATTTTCCAATACCTACAATTATACCTTGTCACGATCAGTTACCGACTTTCTAAAGGCCGGTTGCCCACGAGATAAATTAATCCTTGGATTGCCTAATTATGGGTACGAATGGTCAACGACTTCTTTAAATGTTCCTTCGGGAACAACATCCAGTGGAAACGCAAGAACGTACGCCTATGTGAAGAATAACAGTACCGGTTTCTACACAGCAGGGAATCACATATACGAACCGGAAAGTGAAACAGATATTTATCGATTTATGAATGGTTCAACACCGAAACAGTGTTTGATCTCCGAAGAAGGTGCATTTAAGAAGAGATTGGAGCATGTACTGAGAGCAGGTATCGGTGGAATCGGTATCTGGGCACTTGGTTACGATAATGGATATACTGGTTTTTGGGACGCCATAGGTTCAACCTTAACAAATTGTTATGCAGATCCATGCTCGGGAACTATTCATGATTTCGGTGGGGCTTTCAAAAATTA